>JARRPY010000005.1:0-24704 GCA_037382425.1 Deltaproteobacteria bacterium | reverse complement strand
TGGAAAAATTTACCGGCATTCCTTGTACTCCTTGAGTTGAGATCCAAAATGAAACTAGTTTAGAACCACTTCCCTTCAAATTCAAGTGAAAATGGTCAGAAAAGCATTGCGAATGCCAGCGATTGAGTATTCTCCCGCTGTTGGGAATCTCACTCCAAGAACGTACGGTAAAACGAAACCGGTGTTAAAAAGGAGTTGTCATCCTTCTCACAGGAGGGTCAAATGCTCATCCCTGAGATCCGATACGAACATGTGGCCCGGAGCATGGGTGACGACCAACGGTAGTTTGGCCGACGTGACCGCCACCTGGCTGGTCACCCCGCAGGCCCAGAACACCGGAATCTCTCCTTCACGAATGGTCACGGGGTCGCCGAAATCCGGAGCGTTTATATGGGTGATCCCGATATCTTCAGGCGATCCCATGTGGACGGGAGCCCCATGGGTGAGGTTGAATCGCGTGGTCACTTGGACGGCCCTCACCGCCTGCTGAGGCGTCATGGGCCGCATGCTGACCACCAGGGGGCCGGAAAACGGGCCCGCGGACAGGCAGGCCCGGTTGGTTTTATACATGGATACGTTTTTCCCCTCTTCCATGTTTCTCACCGGCACGTCCGATGCGACCAGGGCGTTTTCAAATGAGAAGCTGCAGCCTAAGAGAAAACTGACCGTATCCGCGTCGAAAAAGGACGTGACCTCATCCACCTCCTCGGATAGGGCCCCATCCCGGTAAATCCGGTACCTCGGCACGTCTACTCTCAGATCCGCACCCTTGGCAATGGTCGGCTCCCACACCCCCGGCTCCAGCACATCCAGTATGGGACAGGGCTTGGGGTTTCGCACGCAGAAGAGGAGAAAATCAAAGGCCTGTGCCTTCGGCAGCATCACCAGGTTGGCCTGCACATATCCCGGGGCCGCGCCGGTGGTGGGGGTGGTCCATTGACCGGCTCTGATCATCTGACGCAGATCGACCGGCAAGCCAGGTACTTCCATGAGTCAAGACTCCTTCTTTGTTAGTTAAAATAGGGCTTCGGCTAAGGCGTTACCCGACACCCGACGCCTGACGAAGATCCCGGCCCGGCGGGAGAACCTGAACCCCTATTTCGACGGTTGATACCGCTTCAGGGCCTCCGCCATCAATACGGCCCCCTCAATGGCAGGTGACACCGGCACCCGGTTGAGTTCAAATCCGTCAATGAGCATGCGGTATTTCTCCACATGGGGGACATAGGCCACCAGAGGCGTCCCTTCCCTTTGATAGACACGGCTCAACCTGGCGCCCAAATCCGGGGTGGTTCCCGGGGCATAGGGGAGTATGAGGAGGAGGATGCAATCGATTTCATTCGACCGGCTCAATACCTCTGTGGCCACAACAAAGTCATCGTCCATCACGCTCCCGGTCAGATCCACCGGATTGGACAGGGCCGCGATGGACTGAATGCTCGGCGAGAGCCCGGACCGGATCTCCTCCTGCACCGTTTTTGAAAGCGTGGGCACATCGAGCCCATGGGTTTTACACAAATCCACGGCCATGGCGCCGTGACCGCCGCTCAGGGTGAGGATGCCCACCCGCCCCTTTATGGGCTCCGTGTAGCAACTGAGGGATTCGGAGAAGCAGACCAGTTCGAACTGGGTGCGGGCCTCCACGACCCCGAACTGGGTAAGCGCCTTGGAAAATAGCGAATAATCGCCGGCCAGGGAAGCGGTGTGGCTGGAAACGGCCCGACTCCCTTCCGGGGTTCTACCGGATTTGAGGACAATCACCGGTTTGGAACACTTCTTGGCCGCCTCGACAAAGGCCCGCCCCCCTGCTTCGTCAAACCCCTCCACGTAGAAGGCGATCACCTTGCTCTGGGGATGTTCATCCAGATGGGCAAGGAGCTCCACTTCACCAATGACGGCCTTATTCCCGATGCTCAGGGCCAGGGACAGCCCCACGCCCTCGGAGGCGAAATTGATCATCTGATCCACCAGGATGCCGCCGCTCTGGCTGACCAGGGCCACATTTCCCTCCTCGGGCTGAACCATCCGTTCAGTGGGCAGGAAGAACGTATCGAAAAGCCCGGGGGCGTAAATCCCCAGACAATTGGGACCGATCAACGGCAGGTCCGCCTCCCGTGCCATAGCCGCAATTTTATCTTGAAGATCTTTCCGGCCGGTCTCGGCAAAGCCGCCTGAAATAACCACGGCGGCGCCCACCCCTGAAGCGATACACGCCTCGAGGGTCGAAGGGGTTAATTCCGCACGCACCGCTATCACCGCCAGATCAATGGGCTCAGGGATATCCGACAACCGACTGTAGATTTCCCGGCGCTGGAGCATTCCCCCTTTGGGGTTCACCGCAAAGACGTTGATGGGATAACGCAGCCGGTTCTTGTTGTACACGACATTGGCGGGATGGCGATCGTTCTCGCGGGAAACCCCGAAGATCGCCATGCTGCGGGGGGAAAACAATTTTTGAAAATCCATCAATCCCTCCCAATGGAATTGGTGATGGTTGGTTGACGACTGCTGATTGATGCGTATACTCGGCACCGTGTTCTCTGATCGTCTTCTTTTAAGACCCATTGCTCAGAGAGGATGAAATGAGGTCATCGAAAAAGCCTATTTCTTCGTAAAAACCTTCCGCCTTTTCCGCTGAACCGCATAAAATCTCAACAGGATGATGAGAACGGCCCCGAAGATGAAGATGATATCATCTCCGACACCGGGTGACAAGTCGGGCATGAAATAGTAGGTGACCGCCCCCAGAAGGAGGCTTCCCCGAAGCGCCCGGCCATAGCTCATGAGGGTGAATACCCGGAACAACGTGAGATAACAGAGCGTCCAGAAACAAAAAAGGAGCACATCGGCCAGGAGTCTGTATCGAAGGGGAATGTGTTCACACAGGGTTCGCAACAAGTTCTCAAAAGGATCTGTTTTCTCCTTGAACCGCAGCCGGATCACCTCTCGGATGGTCAGGCGTTCATCGAGATAGGTGCCGCCCGGAATCAGAAAGTCGAGCGTAAAGGCGGAATTTGCCTGGTGAAGGGACTTGTTGGTTTGTGCGAAGGGGAGATTGAGAACATGCTGGGCCAACAAGTAGATCCCCCCGCAAAAGAGGAGCAGCGCGAGAATCAAAATGGCCTGAGAGATGATCTTCTTCATTTTTCATCGAAACGTGTTGGACTCCATGAGTTCGACAGGGAATGAAACCAATTCATTCCCACATGAACATCTCACACCCGGCACGTGCGGGTCAAGAAAAGAATGGCCTATGGTCCGGTGTCATCGCCACGCAGGAACTTCTTCAGCTGGCCCTCGTAATAGGCCCGGTTGTGATCCGCTCTTAAAATGGCTTGTTTAATTGTTGCGACGGCCGCATCCCGCTGACCATTTCGGTAATAGGCCTCGGCCAGGGTATCCAGGAATCCGGACGACGGCTCAACGGCCACGGCCCGCCTGGCCAGATTCACGGCGCGCCCGGGATCTCTGAGGCGTTTATCTTCGCTGGTGACCAGCAACCAGGCCAGGTTATTGAGCGCAATGGGATTTTCAGGATTCATCTGGATGATGCGATCATAAACCCGTATGCTCTTCGTATCCTTGCCCATTTCCTGGTACACCATGGCCAGATTCAGGTAGGTGGTCGCGTTCGACGGGTCCTGTCGAATGCGCTCCTTCAGGCCCTTCTCCACCAAGGCATAGGTGATGTGGGTCTTCAACGGCCCGAAGTTGAGAAAATAGACCACGGCCGACAGGGTCATCAGAAAAGCAATAAACGTGGTGAGCACGAACCGATTGTACCGTTTGATGAATCCCGGATCCTTTAGGGTCTTCCAGAGGCACTCGACCCGTTGACGGATGCTGAAATGATGCCAGCTCGGCACATCCCTGATCTTTCCGCTGAGAAGCGCAATCTTCTCCAGAGCATTGATGGTAAGGGCCGGGGTCCCCATAATCCCGGCGGAATATAGATCGGCCTGACGTTCGAAATGGCGCATGAAAAATCCCATAATAAACCTGAAGTAGATCAGAAGCGTCAGCAGCATGGGAATGGTAATAAAAAGGTAAAAGAGGGTGACCGAATGGGGGTTTTCCCCGGACAGGAGATCCATCAAAAACGTCTGGGAATAGATTAAGTAGAGATACATAACGGACAGTCCCATGGAGAGCCCCATGAACCCGATGAAAAAGAGCACATAGAAAAACAGGTGCTTGTATTTGGCATGTCCCATTTCATGGGCCAGCACGGCCTTGAGTTCATCCACGCTCAAATATTCCAGGAGCGCGTCCGTGATCAGCACATACCGATACCTTGGCACAATGCCCATGATACCGGCCGTCATCATTCGACCCTCGAAGATGGGCCATCTCAACATACGCCGGTATTTGAATCGGTTCTCACGCAGAAAGCTCTTGAGTGCGGCCCCTTTTTCCGTCGACGGAAGCGGGCGGCATCCCCACCAGTATTGGATGGCCTTGGGCATCACCGTCATCAGCAGAATGATAAAGACGGCGAAAAATATGATCTGACCGATCACCGTGTTCAGGAACTGTCCGGGGCCGGCCCAGGGACTCAGGGCCAGGAGATCATACACCAGTGAAATCACAAGCCACGGAAAGAGTATGGGCAGGTTAAATCTAAGATTGGACCGGATGAAGGAGCGCCTGGTGATGGGCACCTCGAATATCCGCCGGTAGGCGGGGAAGCCGAAAAACCAGATGGTGCTCAGATAAAACACAAACAGGGATATGGCGGCAATGCCCTGGAGCACGGAAAACCGCTCGAGACCCGGGACCTGATTGAGCCAGTACTTCAGGTTAAAGAGGTACACGGCCAGGGCGAACAGAAAGATGGCCAGCACGGAGAGCCGGACATTCAACCGCTGGTATTGGCCACTCAAATGAACGGCCGGGTCGAGACGGTTGATCTCTCCTCTCTTTAAGAGCGTCCCGAAGGCGGTCCTGCAGTAGAAGGCAAAGCCCGCCCAGGTCAAAAGGAGCATGAGCAGAGAATGGAGGAAGGACTCGTCGGGCGGGCTATCCGGATAGCTGATGGTGAAAATCAGCAGGACGACGATAAAGTAGATGATGTTGTTGAACATGATGGGCTGGGAACTAAGGGCTCGCCCTAGTGGGCATCCTCCTTTTCGAATTCCAGATTCCCACCGCCCAAGGGGATAGAGGGGTCCCCTTTCAGATAGATGGTGAAGCCGTATCTCGATTCGAGCTGCGCCAGTTGCTTTCTCTTTTTATTTTGAAGGTAAGCGGCCACCTCGGCGGGCAACACGCCTTTTACCGACGTAATCCCTTTTCTGCCCACCCCCATGCGAATCTCTCGCAGAAATGACAAGGAGGCCGTTTCCAGGGACGGAACCAGGCCCCGCCCGTTGCAGTAATCACAGGTTTGATAGCTGAGAGATTCCAGGGATGGACGCAACCGCTGCCTTGAGAGTTCCATGAGGCCGAATCTGGATATATTGGACATACTGATCTTGGCCCGATCTTGTCGGGTTTCGTCCCGGAATCGTTTTTCCACCTCCCGGTTGTGTTTCTTCTCCTTCATGTCGATGAAATCGATGACAACCAATCCCCCCATATCCCGAAGCCTGAGTTGACGGGCGATCTCTTTGGCCGCCTCCAGGTTGGCTCGATAGGCCGTGGTCTCCACATCCGTGCTCCCCCTCCCGCGACCGGAATTGACGTCGATGGCAATGAGGGCCTCGGTGGGATCAATGACGATGGACCCGCCGGAATCCAATCCCACGCGGCTCTGATACACCGACGCAATCTGTTTTTCCACCTCATACTGAGCAAATATGGGGCGTTTCTCCTTGTAAAGCTTCACCCGTCTCTGATGCCTGGGAGAGATAATCTTCATGTAATTCTTTACCTTGGAGAAGGTCTCTTTGTCATCCACGAGCACTTCGCTGACGTCACTGGTAAAATAGTCCCTCAGGGTCCTCAGACACACATCCTGCTCCTTGTGAATCACGGAATAGAGCGGCACGTCATTTACCTTTTTCCGAATCTCCTTCCAGATTCGCAACAAACCGTTCAGGTCTCTTGAAAGTTCCCGCTTGTTCTGTTTGTAGGCAGCCGTTCTCACGATGTAACCGATGCCCTCTGGAATTTTAAACTTGGACATGATGTCCTTAAGCCGCGCGCGTTCGTCCTCGTCCTCTATCTTCTTGGACACGCCACCCTTGCTGCCGGGCATGAGCACCAGGTATCTGCTGGCGATGGAAAGGTAGGTGGTGAGCTGTGCTCCTTTGTGTCCGGGCATCTCACGGGTGACTTGCACGAGAAGTTCCTGACCTTTTTTGACCACCTTTTCAATGGGCGGTACGGGTTGATTCTTGGACGCGTCCACCCCTTCCTGGAAATATTCCGGATGGATATCGCCGGCCGATAAAAACCCGTTTTTTTCATCTCCGTAATTCACAAAACAGGCCTGGAGGCTCCGCTCCACCCGTTCCACCACCCCCTTATAGATATTGCCCGTTTTCTGTTCTGCGGACGTGGGCTGGAAATAAAAGCCATCCAACAGCCCGTCCTGTATCACCGCGATTCTGTATTCTTCAGGCTCCACGGCATTAATAAGCATTTTTGTTGTCATATTATGTGTACATTCTCCTTTTGGATTCGGTTTTTGCGAACGGCTTCACAAAGATTGACTAATGGCCGCCGTTTCCTCGTCCATACCGTTTGAAGTGTTGTTCAGCCTGGTACATAAAAGTTCTGATGGACGCCTCGCGTCCCGGTTGATAGCTCGAGTCATAGGGCGTATCCAGGTAAGGCACCCGCATCCGGGTCATCAAGGGCCGCACTATGGCGGAGGTGGTGGTGCTGGGCATGCAGGTAAACGGGTAGACGTTCACAAGCCCGTTATATCCTTCCCTGGCATAGGCCACGAGTCCAGCGATACTCAGACAGGCTTCGGTTCCCACATCAAAGGAGAACAGATCGTCCTCTTTGAGGATGTCCTCCAGGTGTCCGATCCGGTGGTCCCCGGCCAGATCAAGGACGGCACAGGCCCGCTCATAGGTCTTTTTCTGTCTGAACTGCTGATAATAGAGATCACCGGCAAACCCCATCATTCGCTTCAACGAATCCTTCATGGCACCCGGACGAAGCTGCCTGAGACCGTACCATAACTCGTGTTTCGCCTCCCGCAGCCGATCGTAGCTGGTGTAATTCATCCATTCACAGACCGAGGCGTTGACCACCTCCGCGCCGTATTTCTCCAGCATCCGAATCACATCCTGATTCGCCTTAACGTGTGTGCGTAAATAGATCTCCCCCACGATCCCGATGAGCGGTCTGGGCGGGACACCGGGATCCATAATGGCCTTTCCCTCGGCCATGACGCTGTCCATCCGATCAAAGATGCGGTCAAAGGCCATGTCAGCGCCGTACGTTTCAAAGGCTTGCTCCATTTGGTGCATGGCGTCTTCGATGAACCGGTCGGCCCTGCCCGTCTCCGCTTCATAGGGCCGGATCCGCCACAGGAGGCGGTCCAGGATGTCCCCCACCACCTGAGACAGGTACGCTACCTTCCTCAAATCACTGACCCGCGATTCCTCGATGATTCCGTTGAGGGCGTAGCCGTCGCCCGTGGTCAACGATCCGATCTTGAGTCGGTGCAGATCCGGAAAGGTATCGAGGACAATCCGCTGATACTTGTTATACATACCGAAACGACAGGGACCATCGGCCTCGGGCATGAAATAGACATAATCCTCCGGGTCGAAGTCCGCTCCCAACCGGTCGGCCTCGGTCTGCATGAAATGGAGGATATCCCCGGTGGTGATCTGGCAGGGATAGCACTCCTTGCCGGACGTATACTCCATGCCCAGTTCAAGCCCCTTGTACGTCTCCATCACCCGGGCGCGGATACCAAATCCCCTGAAGGTGGCGGCCAAAAGGTGCCCGCCGATCCGGTTCATCTCAGGGATCAGAAACGTCTTGTTCCTGAGATCAAACCGACCCACATTTTCGCTGAGGGACCTGAAATTGACGACCTTGTCAGATGCCATTGTTCTTTTTACAGAAGGTATTGAAGAGGACAAAGAAAAAAGACCGGCTTGGACGGATTACACCTTGTCGATCCTGCTCGCCCCGAATCATGCTTTCAATCTTCATATTAATTGGCGATCTTCACGTCGGGCGTTCCGATCCTGCCCTGTTTGTGCATCATGTTTTCGATGACATTCTGGTACGCTTCGAGCCGGGTCATGGCCCCGGCCACTGCGCTGTGTTCATCCAGTTCCAGGATCAGATAGGGTTTGTCTCCCATGATATGCCTGTAAAAATGCTCCAGAAAAGAATCCGCACCACAGCCGAAATTGGTCAGATGAAGCCCGAAATAGCTGGGGGTTCCTTCTATGAATTTGGCGGTCCGCAGGATCTGCGCGCCCAGGCCCCAGTACATGGACGGAAAATCCGACAAATCCACCGAGGACACATCTATGAAATCCATGGGCACGGCATCGACACCGATCTTGGCCAGACTCTGGCCCAGCCTCAGGTTCAACCGATCATCATCGAGGTTATAGGGCCGGCCCGTGACCACCACCAGGGGGTCGTTCGACGACCGGTTCTTTAAGAAGCCCGCCCCTTTTTCATACAGCGCCCGCTTAAACGCCGCCTCTTTTTCAAAGGCATATTCCAGTGCCCGTTGGATCTTCCGCTTATTCACCCCGAGCTTGGCTCCGATCTGGTCCTTGAGCTCCAGGCTGAGGGTCCCCACATCATATTTCAGGTGGACGACCGGATTGAGGATGGACGGGGCTTCCAGGCCCAGCGCCATCCGCACCATGAAGGAGTTGCTCTGGACCATGGGACAGAAGAAGCCCTTTTCCGCTTCAACTGGGGTTCCCATATTGATCACGCTGGGGATGAAAAGATAGGCCGTATTTCCCATCAACGCCTTCACATGCCCGTGAGACACCTTTACCGGATAACAGGTCTCCGCTGCCATGACCTCAATGCCGGACTCTGAAATGGCCGCATTGGTGGGCGGGGACATGACCAATCGAAAGCCCAGGTGGTCGAAAAAATAGGCCCACAGAATCCCATGCTGATGCCCATACAAGGCCCGCTGCATCCCCACCGTGGGCCGGTCGTCCACCGACATCATGGGGGCCTGGCCCAAGGGTTCGTATACGCCCTCCATAAAAGTCTGCCAGACCTCCTGCCTCACCCTACAGAGGTTCTCCTTCTTGGCCTTCCCTCCGCGCATGACGTCGTATCGGCCGCACTCGCCTCCCCACACGCTCTTGCGGCCGTCAAAGTTGTATATCTTGAGTTTGCACTGGTTGTGACAGTTGGGATCCGCATGACATATTTTTTCCGTATAGGCCATCTGGTCATCGATGGCCCGCTTAAGCCCCCGAAACGTACTGGTCGTCTTCCCTTCGACGGCCATTTTCTGCTGCACACTGAGGGCGGCGCCGAAGGCGCCCAGGACTTCGCGGTGCCTGGGGACCACGAGCCCCCGGCCGAGCACGTTCTCAAAGGCGGCCACCACCCCCTTGTTTAGGGACGGCCCGCCAAGGAACATGACCCGTTCGCCGATGTTGCGTTTCCCCACCACCCGGTTGAGATAATTGTAGACGATGGCATAACAGAGCCCGGCGATGAGATCGTCCCGGTCGACCCCTTTCGGGAGGTACGACACCAGGTCTGATTCCATGAACACCGTGCACCGCTCCGCCAGCTTGACCGGTGCTTCAGACCCCAATGCAATATCCTGAAATTCACCGACGATGTTGATGCCGTATTTATTGGCCAGCTCGTGGAGAAAACTGCCCGTCCCGGCGGCGCATACCTTGTTCATGTCAAAATCGAGCGGATAGGTATTGGCGATGGAAATGTACTTGGAGTCCTGCCCCCCGATCTCAAAGATGGTATCCACCCGGGGGTCCACCGCCACCGCGCCCCTGGCATGAGCGGTGATCTCGTCTAAGATCAAATCCACGTTCAGAAAATCCCCCACCACATTCCGGCCCGAACCGGTGGTGGCGGTCCCGCCGATCCGGACATCCGCCCCGCATCGCTCCACAACCTTTCGCAACAGGGCCTGGGTCACCTCAATGGGTTTTCCCTGGGTGGGAACGTATCTTTTTTGAACGATTTCCTGCTGTTCATTGATGAGGGCATACTTGGTGGTGGTGGAACCGATATCGATACCGAGAAAATATGTGGCGGACGTCCGCCCACCCTGCTTCTCTACGCGGGTCAATATCTCGTTTTGGTCTGAAAAATCGGTCTTTTTCAGCCTCAACGGCTCCGCCACAGGAACCGACAACCGGCCGACCCTGGTGGGGTCGGTCAACATCTCAAGGTCCAATCCGGCCGACGGGGTATCTGAACCCGTTTCCTCACGGGCCGTCTCACGGGCCTGGATGGCCACGCCCAGGGCCCCCACGGACGTATTATGCGGCGGAACGATCAAATCGGGATAGTAACTCCTAAAGGCTTTCACCTGCAGGGGATTCAAGGAGAGCCCGCCGATGAAAAGAATCGGCTCCGACAGGGCCCGATCCGAAACAATGGTGCTCATGTAGTTTCTCGCGTTCCCCACATGGAGCCCGTAGATGATATCCTCAAGCCGCTCCCCCCGGTTCTGAAGGTGGATCATGTCGGATTTGGTGAATACGGTGCACCGGCATGCCACATGGGCCGGTTTGTCGCTCTTCTGTCCCAGAGCGATGAAGTCCTGCAAAATCTGATCAAATGCGTCCGGGGATCGATCCCCGGCCTCATTTTCATACATGGCCGTGGCCAGTCTCTGGGCCTGCTGGTCGATGAATGAACCGGTCCCCGAGGCACAGGGGCCATTGGTGTTGAAATATTGCAGTTCCCATGCACGCTCACGATCTTGACGCCTTCTCTCGGGATGACCAATCTGAAAAAGGGCCGTATCCTGCCCGCCCATGGCGATAATGGTCCGCACATCGGGCTTAAGATGGATGGCGCCCAGCACCTGGCTGATGGTCTCGAACTCGTAAAAGGCACCCAGCCGTTCACTCACCTTTTTTCCGTGATTCCCGGTAAAGGCGACCCGCCGAATCCGGTCTTTTCCCAGCCGCTCATAGAGGCCCTCCAGGAGAAGCGCCACCCGTTCTTCCACTTTACCGAGGTGCCGGGCATAGGGGGCTTCGTAGACGATCTCTTTATCGCTGTTGATGACGATACAGTTCAGGCTGACGGCGCCGGCATCGATACCGACGTAGAAACGGGAGTCTGAATCAGATGGGGAGGGATTTTCTGTGCTAATATCCGTCTTCATTACTCAAATAAAAGATCTCTCCTGCGTGCGCTTTCCGACGAACCATCCCTTTAATGAGAAAGCCCTTCACCAGGGCTTCCACTTCATCCACGGGGATTCCCAGGGATGTGGCCGCGTCCTTCCTCCTGAGGGGTCGCCTTCTCACCATCTCCAGAAAGCTCCGGGCCTTTTGGTCCACCCGGGCTTCGACGCCTTCGAGAGGGGTATCCGCCACAATTTCCGCACGCGTTCCAAGATATAGCTTTATCTCTTCTAAGCGTGATCTGTCAAGTGATTTGGCACGGTCATCGGCCGGCGGGCGGACCACCGTATTGAGTTGAATCCGCTCCGGATCGATCTTTGAGATCACCTCTTTGAGGGCCTTCACTTCTTCCTCTGTGTCGTTCATTCCCGCCAGAAATACCGTCTCCAGGAAAATTTTTCCGGCATATTCCCGGCGCAGCTCGATCAACCCGTTGACCACGGATGGGTGATCGATGGCCTCATGGGGTCGGTGAATGCGCTCAAACGTGGCCGCATGGGCGCTGCTCAATGTGGGCAGGATCAGATCCGCCTTGAGCACGGCGCGTCTCACCGCTTCATGGGAGAACAGCGAGCCATTGGTCAGGACCACCACCCGGGTGTCCGACCGTTCGTGTATGGCGTCAATGACCCGGTCGATCTCGGAGTGGAGCGTGGGTTCGCCCGATCCGGCCAGGGTTATGGCATCGGGTGAGCAAAGGGACAGTTTTTGTTCCAGCTCGGAGATGATCGCTTCCACCGGCACAAAAGGGCGCCGGTCCACGGTCTTATCGGTGGTTCGTCCCACCTGGCAATAGAGGCAGTCAAAGGTGCAGGTCTTGGGCGGTATCAGGTCTATACCGAGAGACAAACCCAGCCGCCTGGACGGCACCGGTCCGAATACGTGGGTCATTTGGTTAGTTCCTCCTCTCCTCTAATGCGCCTCGTCCCAGCTCCCACCCTGGCTGATATCCACTTTCAAGGGAACCCTGAGGGGATAGACCCCTTCCATCTCCCGGACCACCATGTCCTTGAGGGCGTTCAATTCATCCTCGGGCGTCTCGAACACCAGTTCATCGTGGACCTGGAGGAGCATTTTAGATCTGAACGCCTCGCGCTTCAACCGATCATGAATATTGATCATGGCCTTCTTGATCAAATCCGCTGCCGTGCCCTGGATCGGGGTGTTTATGGCCATCCGTTCGGCCTCGGCCCGAATCCGGTTGTTGCTGTGTTCGATGTCGGATAGATACCGCCGGCGGTTAAAAAGGGTGGTCACATATCCCTTCTCTCTTGCGGTTTCGGCCATTTGGTCCCGGTATCTCGCCACGCCCTGATACCGCTCATAATAGGCCTCGATGTACGCCTTGGCCGTTTTGTGATCAATCCCCAACTCCTCACTCAACTTCCGCGGTCCCATCCCGTAAATGATCCCGAAGTTGATGGCCTTGGCGATCCGCCGCATGTCCGGGGTCACGGCCTCTCCCGGTCCCGCCACGACTTCTGCCGCCGTCCGATGATGGATGTCCTCGTCCTTTAAAAATGCCTCGATGAATGCCTCATCCCCTGAATAGTGGGCAAAGACCCTGAGTTCGATCTGGCTGTAATCCGCCGACACCAGGAGGTGGCCGGGTTCCGCCACAAATCCCTTGCGAATGGCCCGACCCTCCTCACTCCTGATGGGGATGTTCTGCAAATTGGGGTTGCTGCTGCTCAATCGTCCCGTGGCCGCGACGGTCTGGTTGTAGGAGGTGTGGAGCCTTCCCGTATGCGGATCCACCATCTTGATGAGGGCGTCCAGATAAGTGGATTTGAGTTTGGAAATGGAACGGTACCTGAGAAGAAGACGGGGAATCTCATAGGCCTCTGCGGAAAGCTTGCGCAATACGCGCACATCCGTGGAGTAGCGTTTGGTTTTTGCCGTCCTTTTCTGGCCGGGGAGTCCCAGCTTTTCAAACAAGACATAGCCCAACTGCTGCGGTGAATTCACATTGAATTCCATTCCCGCCTCTTTAAAGATCTCCTGTTCAATGTTCTTCAACTCGCGGCCGAACCGGGTCGACATCCGAGAGAAAATCTCCGTATCGATCTTCACCCCGGTCATTTCCATGTCCATGAGCACGGGAACCAGTTTCATCTCCAGACCGTAAAAAAGCGACTCACTCTCCTGCTCTTTCAACCGTTTGTCCAAGCATTCTCTAAGCCGCCAGGTCATGTCCGCATCTTCGCATGAATACTCGCAGGCCCTTTCGATATCCACCTCTTGGAACCCTCGCTGGCTCCTTCCCGTTCCCACGACCTCTTTATAGGTGATCATTTTGTGACTCAGGTATTGCTGGGCCAGCACATCCAGGTTATGTTGCACGAGCCCCGGATTGATCACATAGGAAGCGATCATGGTATCAAAGGCGATCCCATTGAGTTTGATGCCGTGCCGGCTCAGCACTTCCGCATCGTACTTGATATTCTGACCCACCTTTAAAACGGCGTCGTCCTCCAGAATGGGTCTTAAACACGCGGCCACATCAGACCACTTTAACTGATCCGGCACCCCCAGATACTGGTGGGTCAGTGGGATGTAAACGGCCTCACCGGTCTTGCAGCAAAAGGAAAGTCCCACAAGCCCTGCCGCCATGGGATCCGTACCGGTGGTCTCGGTGTCGAGCGCCACCATTCCCTCCGCCTCTATGCGGGCTGTGAGGGCCTTTAGATCGGCAGCGGTCAAACAGAGTCGGTACTCATGCGTCTCTTCCGCTCTCGTCGAAAATTGATTCAGCAAATCCCTGAACTCCAAGTCCCTGAAGATTTGACTGAGCCCGTCGGCGGACGGCCGGGCCACCCGGAACGCATCCACGTCCTCGGATACGGGCACGAATCGATCGATGGTGACGAGATGTTTGCTTAACAGCGCATCGTCTTTGGAATTCTCGAGGTTCTCTTTCAGTTTCTTTTTGGTAATCTCATCTAAATGCTCAAAAACCCCTTCAAAAGAACCGAACTGCTGAATCAGATGGATAGCGGTTTTTTCTCCCACCCCCGGGACGCCCGGGATGTTGTCGGAAGCATCCCCGGATAGGCCCATCACGTCGATAAACCGTACCGGATCGAACCCATAGGCCGATGTGATGCCGTCATAATCGGTCACGAGATCCTTCATGGGATCCCACATGGCGGCATTCGGGGAGATCAATTGCCTGAAGTCCTTGTCGCCGGTAACCATCACCACCTCGAAGCCTCTTTCTTCAGCCATCCTGGCCAGTGTTCCGATGACATCATCGGCCTCGTATCCCGATATCTCCATCGTTTTTAGACCCAAGTTTTGGACCACGTCCTTGATCACCGGGACCTGTACGGCCATATCTTCCGGCATGGGAGGCCGATTGGCTTTGTATTTTTCGTACATCTCATGTCTGAAGGTCGGACCTCTGGCATCGAAGACGATGCCCACATAGTCTGAGGCGCGGTCAGAGAGGAGTTTTAAAATCATCTTGGTGAATCCGAAAACGGCATTGGTGGGAAACCCTTTTGAATTGGATAGATTCCGGACCGCATGGTAGGCCCGGTGAATATAGGCGCTGCCGTCGACGAAATAAATGGTGTCTTTTTCCTGTCTCACGCACCAGCCCCCTGACCTGCCAGCTTCCGGAGATTCTCCCGGGCAAAATCGATTTCCGGATCCAGCTCAAGGGCGATTTGATAATACCGAACCGCCATCTCTCTGTTGCCCATGTCCCGGTAGTTGGACGCCATATTGGCATAGTCTATGGCGGAACCCGGATCCAGGTCCAACACCCTCTGAAAAGCGTCAATGGCCTTTTCATGTTCCTTCAGCTTGAAATAACAAAAGCCCATGAGGTTATGGATATCCGTGCGGTCGCTGTCCAGGGCCGCGCCTTTTTCAAGCACCCTCAACGCCTCCCGGTATCGTTCCATTTCTTTTAAACACACCCCCATGTACGAGTAGATGCTGGGGATATCCTCTCTCTTGGGATCGAGATCCAGGGCGGCCTCGAGATAGGCGACGGCCTCTTCATACCGGTCGATGGCCATATGGCTGAGCCCCAGAAAGAACTGAATATAATACTTTCCGGGGAGACGTCGGTCCATCCGCTTCAGTTCATCGATGGCCCTCTCAGGGGGGCCCTGTTCCGCCGTGATCTTAGCGGCAAACATCCCCACACTGGTCCCGATGGCGCGCTCCCTGAAGTGTGCACCGGGAATGATGGTATAAAAAGCCGGTATCTTGAGCTTGGGATGCATCACATCCACCAAATAAACCTCCATGTTTATCGCTTTGAGAGCGGCAACACAGTTTTCCACTTCCACGCGGATGTTGTCATCGGAGCGATCAGGGAGGGCCGAAATGTCCACGTAGGCATGGGGATGGCGAATGAAATCCGTCTCCTCAAGCGTCTTAAATTTCGGGAGGCCGCTCGCCACATAATTGGACCCGGTATTGAAGTCCCCGCCCAGTTGGGCCACCTCGGTCAGGGCCCGGCTCAGGGCCTTTTCAGGATCCGGCGTGGTGCCGGCGGTCCAGACGATTTCGCTCTTCGACGGGAAGGTACTCGGGTCATAGGCCATAACCCCCACCGAAGGGATCCCCGTATCCAAGGAGAAATCGGAAACATAGAGCTTCACACCCGCATGGTCATATTTCCGAAGCATGTCCTTTACCAGCGGATCGGTGACCGAATCGAGACGGATGGCGGAGGTCTTGAGGCGGTTACGGCTGATGATGGAAGACACATGACGCTCCACCAGTTCGCAGATCCCCTGACTGATCGCCTCTTCGACGCAATTGCCCGCAGACGGACCGTTGTATTCGTTGATGGCGAAAAACCAGTCAAAGGGGATGAGGACCGTCTCCCCCCGGGTCAAATTGTAGGCGGTGGTCCACTTGAGCGGGAGCCGTGAGAAGATCTCCCTGGCCGCATCCACGTCATCGGCGTCATCGTGCACCGATTGGGCAATGGCCTCAAATCCGATGGCACGGTCCGTGAGATTGCGGAATTCATCGGTAATAAAATTTTCCGGATTGTGCCAGAAGCTAAAAAAGCTGAACCGTTCCGCCAGTTCCATCACCGCACTCGCCTCTGACTGGGCGGGCGTCCCTCCCTTTCCCATCTGTTTCCGCGTGCCGGTGACGGCCTCGGCATCCCTCCCGCAGACGCTGAAATAGACGGGGATATCGAGTCGTCCCGTATCGATCCGAACCGTTTCTTTCAGGATGTCCAGGTCCACCGAGCGCAACCGCTCCTTGAACCGTCGAACCGTCTCCTCCGGAGAACAGATTTTGTCCTGATCCAGCGTATATCCCTTGTATGCATCCTTTAAAATGACCTGATGCGTCACTGTTTTCTCCCTTTAATCAGTACCTGGAGACCCGATCATGCTGCTCTACCCCCCGCACCTGGAATTGTCAAGCACAAGGGCACCCCCGAGATACGCCTTTATCCTCCCGGAACTTTGTGATAGGGTCATCCTTTAACATAACATTATTTTTTTATATTTTAAATCAATAAGTTGAATTTACTCATCAAACTGGTTTCTGAAATCAAAAGAGTCGATTGTCCCACGAGTCAGGCGAAAAACACCTTAAAAACGACACGCTGAGCACGGAGGATTGAGACGTGTCTCAACCCACACGAACCCTTCGGGAGATCCAGGTCCGCCGCATGTTCGACCGCCTCTCCCATCGCTATGACTTGATGAACGGTTTAATCTCCTTTGGCCAGGACCTAAGATGGCGACGCACCCTTCTCAAGCGGGTGGGGCTGAAACGCGGTGCCCGCCTCCTGGATGTGGGCACCGGCACCGGGCGGATTCCTTTGGAGGCCCTGAAACGATATCAACCGATCCATGTAACGGCCATGGATTTTTCTCTTCGCATGATGTCTCGGGGAAAAAACGGCACGCCTTACCAAGGAATCGGGTGGTGTGCCGGTGATGCGCTAAGGTTACCCTTCCGAGACGCCTCCTTTGACGCCGTGACATCCGCCTATCTCATGCGCAATGTGTTGGACCCAGGACGGGCACTCGAAGAGCAGGTGCGCGTGGTCCGACCGGGCGGCTTGGTGGGCTGTCTCGAGACCTCACCCCCGGACCGGACACTGGTTTACCCGTTCGTCCTTCTTCACCTCCGGGTGGTGATCCCCTTTCTGGGACGCATCATCGCGAGAGAAGCGGGCGCCTATACCTATCTGCCGGACACCACCCAAGCGTTCATGACCCCGGAAAAGCTGTCGGCGACCATGAGGGCTGCCGGGCTGGAAGCGGTGCGTAGCGAGACCTTCATGTTCGGCGTCATGGCCATTCACGTGGGGAGACGACCGGAATGAGCATTTTGAAGCGGCATTTTTAAACCTTGGGTTCTTTCCACCAGGGATAAAAGTCCGGCATGTCTTTAGAGGGGCTCAAGGCGAATTTCGGCGGCCTTTTTTCCAAGAAACTCTGGACCCCTTCATATGCATCCCGTTCCCGGCCTGCCCAGTAAAAGCACTTGGAATCGATGAGATGAACGGACTGGGGATCCTTCTCCCCTAGTCCGTGCCAGAGGAGCCCTTTACTGAGGGCCACGGAAACGGCCGAGGTATTTTCCGCGATCTCCCTTGCCAATTCCATGGCCTTGGGGAGCACATCCTGAGCCGGTACCACATGATTGAACAGGCCCGAGTCTTTTTCCTCCCCGGCACGGAACACGCGTCCCGTATACACCAGTTCGGTGGCCTTGGAAATGCCCACGATGCGCGGCAAGAACCAGGAGGAACAGGCCTCGGGCACCACGCCCCGTCGGGTAAATACGAAACCGATTTTGGCGTCTTCCGCCACCACCCGGATATCCATGGGCAATGTCATGGTGATTCCCACACCCACGGCGTGGCCGTTGATGGCGGCAATCACCGGTTTGCGGCAATTAAAGATGGACAGGACCACCTGTCCACCGCCGTCCCGATGCCGGTTGATGCGGATCTCCTGCCCGTCCAGATTCCCCCGGTTGAAAGCCGATCCCCCTGATGAGAGGTCTGCCCCGGCGCAAAATGCCCTGCCCGCACCGGTGACCACGGCCGCCCGGACCGCGTCATCCGCGTCCACAGATGAAAATATATGGATGAGCTCCTTTCTCATGATGTGCGTAAAGGCGTTCATCTGTTCCGGGCGGTTGAGTGTGATGGTGGCGATCCCGTGGTCGACCCGATACTGTGTATGCTGTAGATCCATTCTATTTGCCTCTCCTTTTTGAGTATAAACGGCCTAAGCGCCAAAGGGACCATAAAGGCCGAAAAGTTCCCTGTCAACACCCTTTTGCCGTTTCAACACCCATCCGGAGTCTTTTCAACCGGCCCGTATTAGGGCTTGAAACCCTGCCCCAAATCCGTTAGTTAGGAGACGGATTCGACGAAAAGGGCTAAGCATCATTTTCCTGAGCACACATCAAAATGGAAAAATCCATCTTTCGCATCAGTCGCATGGACTGTCCGTCCGAAGAAAACCTGATCCGAATGAAGCTGGACGATCTTGCGCCCATTCAGCACCTCGAGTTTGATATCCCCCATCGACGGTTGACCGTCTATCATGAAGGGCGGCTTGATGACATCGAAACGGCCATCCATAAGCTCAACCTTGATTCGAAGCGGCTGAAAACGGGAAAGACCGATCCATATGTCTCCAGCGAGCACACCACCCAGCGAAAACTCCTCTGGAGCGTCCTCTTCATTAATTTCGGGTTTTTCCTTCTGGAGATCACCACCGGATTCATTTCCCGATCCATGGGTCTGGTGGCGGACAGCCTGGACATGCTGGCGGATGCCATTGTTTACGGATTGAGTCTCTTCGCCGTGGGGGGCACTGTTCTGCGCAAAAAACGAATCGCCACGGCCAGCGGCTATTTCCAACTCGTTCTGGCCGTGTTGGGGTTTGTGGAGGTGATCCGCAGATTCGTCAGTCTCGAGAAATTACCGAATGTTGAAGCGATGATGGTCGTTTCCGGACTCGCCCTCATGGGCAATGCCGCCTGCTTGTACCTCCTTCAAAAGTCAAAAAGTCAGGAAGCCCACATGAAGGCCAGCATGATATTCACCAGCAACGACGTCATTGTGAACATCGGGGTCATTGTTGCGGCCTTGTGCGTTCGCATGTTAAATTCAAACAAGCCGGACCTGATCATCGGTGCCATGGTTTTCGGGCTGGTCATGCACGGCGCATTCAGAATATTGAAATTGGGAAGATGAACCCGCAAAGGAATTGATCAATGGGTACCACAAAACAAACAGAGATCGATCGTCTCACCCGTGAATTGAGGGCCTGCGAAAACCGCTACCGGTCCCTGACCGAAACCTCGGTGGATGCCATCCTCACCACGGATAAAGGGGACAAAATCTTGACCTGGAATAAAGGGGCCGAGGGTCTGTTCGGTCATGGACAAGACATCGTGGGTCAACCCGTTGAAATGATCATTCCCGAGCGGTACCAACAGGCCCACCAGGACGGGATGCGCCGCTATCTCGAGACCGGTCGGAAACGACTCATCGGCAGCACGGTAGAGCTTCAGGCCCTCCGAAAAGACGGCACCGAGGTCCCTATCGAACTCTCCCTTTCCACCTGGGAAGGAGAGAACGGCCCCCTGTTCGGCGCCATCATCCGGGATATCTCAGAGAGAAAGACCGTTGAGCAGATGCGGGATCGTGTCCAAAGAATGATGCGACACGATCTCCGTTCCCCCCTGATCGGCATTACCGGGTTGGCGGGAATGCTCCAAAAAAGTGAAACCCTCACAAAAAGAGAACAGAAATCCATTGATATGATTCAGGATCTGGGCAAAAAGACCCTCAAGGCCATCGATCGGAGCCGTGACCTCTTCCAGATGGAACAAGGGCAATACCGGCTCTCGCCCGAAGCGCTGGACCTGGTGGAGGTCTTGAAAACCGCAAAAGGGGAACTGGATCCCTTACGCCAAAAAAAGGGACTTCACATTGAGCTGAAGATCCATGGAAAAACGGCCGAATGGGATGACACATACGAAATTCACGGGGATCAGGAGCTGCTTGAAATGTTGTTCGCCAACCTCATCAAAAACGCCATCGAGGCATCACCCCAAAATGAAACCGTTCAGATCTCCATCGGCTCGAAAAATGAAAAAAGGACGGGAACCCACATCGTTGACATCCACAACAAAGGCGTTATTCCCGAGGAAATCCGCACGCGGCTCTTCGAACCCTATACCACGAGCGGCAAAAAGGGGGGTACGGGCCTAGGAACCCACAGTGCCCAACTGGTGGCCAGAACCCATCAGGGGAAGATTTATTTTACCACCGCTGAAAACGAAGGCACCCATATGATGGTGGAGTTGCCCCGGGAGTTGAAAAAAGGCCTCTGAAAAAGGAGAACGATATGCGTATTCTAATTTGCGATCAACTGTTCCCGGCCATGATGGACGTGCTCACAGACCTCCTTCCCCAAGAAGACCTTCGCGCCTGTCCGGGTGATCGGGTGGAAGCGGAGGCCCCCTGGGCGGAGGTCCTGATTCCGGCCATGACCCCCATCACCGCCGAGATCATCGGTAAAGCCCCTGATCTGAAGTTAATCCAGCAATTCGGCGTGGGGCTGGAAGGGGTGGACCTGCCCGCGGCGGCCGCGAGGGGCATCCCCGTAGCCAATGTTCCCGGGACACAAGCCCCGGTTCATGCAGAGTGCACGGCCGAGGGGGGCGTGTTTTTGATGATGGCCTGTGCCCGGCATATGAAAGCCACACAGCAGGCCGTCGGTCGAGGACAATGGGGACGGCCCACCGGAGAGGCCCTTATTGACCGAAACGCCCTCATTATCGGCCTCGGCGCCGTGGGGCGTGCCCTGTCCCGGCGGCTTCATGCCATGGGAATGAAGATACTCGCCGTCGACCTCTATCCCCCCGACGCATCGGCCGGGGCCCCGGGTGTATCCCAAGTGGTGACGCCGGATCGTTTGAACGAATTCCTGCCCCAGGCCGATTTCGTCATCTCCACGGTGACGCTGACGCCGGATACCCGGGGGAGTCTGAACCGTAGCGTATTTGAACGGATGAAACCCACGGCCTATCTCATCAATATCAGCCGGGGCCCCATCGTGAACGAGGAAGACCTGCTCGATGCCTTAAATGGGGGGTGCATCGCCGGTGCGGGGCTGGATGTACTGATGAGCGAGCCGCCTTCACCGGACCACCCTTTCCTCAATCATGAACGGGTCGTCCTTACCCCCCACACAGCCGGGGTTACCCAACAATCCTTCGGGGCACTGGGCCGGGGAGTGGCCGATAACGTTCTCCGGTTGAAAAGCGGCCGGCCCCTTAAGAATACCGTCACACTTTAAGGCCGTTTGCGGTGCGATGTATTTGTAAGCAGCTGTCATGGCGGGCCTGGCTGTGGCGACGATGTTTTTTCTGTCCGCTCTGCCCGCGAATGCGGATGACCTCAAACCCCAGATCCTGGTGGATCAAGCCCTGGTTACCCTGAACAATTTCACCCAACGATCGGACATGGAATGGTTTACCGAACATTTGAAGGATACCAAAGGGGTCTTTATTGTGCCGCAGCTTTTGAAAGCCGGATTTATTTTCGGGGGCTCAGGCGGCAGAGGCGTGGTACTGGTCCGTAACGAAAAGACGGGGAAATGGAGCGACCCGGCATTTTACAGCATCGGATCCGTGAGTTTCGGTCTTCAAATCGGAGGAGAATCGTCCCAGTTGATCATGCAGATACGTACCCAGAGGGGTCTGGAATCCCTGTACGGCACGTCATTCAAACTCGGCGGGGACACATCCGTAGCCCTGGGACCGGTGGGCGCGGGCGCATCCGGAAGAGGGGTGACCGCAGATCTGCTCTCCTTTTCCCTCGCACAGGGCGCTTACGCGGGTCTGGCCCTGGATGGGTCCATGGTGAAAGTAAACGATGATTTCAATAAGGGCTATTACGGTAAATCCGTCAGGCCCACCGACATCCTGGTGAAACACGATGTCAGCAACCCGGGGGCAAATAAGCTCCGCGATGCCCTGGCCGAGGCCGCAAAGACTAAATAATGTCTTGAAGCACGTGTGATCCCAATCGATCGATTAAAGCCGCCTTCGCCGCGAGCGCGGAAGGCGGCCTGATCGGCCTTTCTGAACACAGGGAATTGATATGCCCTTTTTTAATTCAGTCCACGTGAAGGTCCCCGGCCTTACACTGCTGCTGATCCTCTTTTTTATCCCCCTTCAAACAAGTGCTCAAGATGCCCTGTCCCGGGGAGAAACCGTTTACGTATCCATCTACTCCAATGTCTATTACGGTCCCAAGGCACGAGCCTATGACCTGTCTGCCATATTGAGCATTCGAAACACCGACCCCGTTCACCGCATCACCATTTTGAAGGCGGACTTTTACAACAGCAAGGGATCGTTGCTCGAACACTACCTAGAAAAGCCCCTCGAGTTGGGGCCCCTGGCATCCACCGATTTTTATATCAAGGAATACGATGAGAGGGGCGGAACCGGGGCCAATTTTATCGTCAAATGGCAAGCCGATGCGCCGGTGAATCAACCCATCGTCGAGGGGCTGATGCTGGGGATGAAGTCGGGTCAGGGAATTTCTTTCACCTGTCCGGGGAAAGTCATCAAAGTTCCCGCGAAATAGCCCCGTTTAATGAAACACCTCGCCTTAACGCCACATGTTTACCAGGCAACCCCCCCAGGTTTTACAATTCAAACACACCATTCCCGCGTACCCGCGCGACTATTCAGACTGGCACCACGGTCGCACCACCTATGCCGTTTGGACAATTGATGTGGACACGCCCCATATTGTGAAACGGTTTTATAAGGCCCAAGCCCATCTGTCTGCCTACCTCATGAAACCCTACCGCCGCCAGCCTCATATCACGGCGTTTGTGTGCGGCTTCTTGGCGGAAAAACAAACCTTTGGCGACGATTACACGCATCACGAACGCATGCGTCATATTCAGGCCATCGGGAACGCACAGATCGCGCCTTTTGAATTGGCGATCGGCGGAATCGACAGCTTTGCCACCGCACCCTATCTAAAGCTGCTTGATCCCGAAGGCGACCTCCAAAGGATTCGAAATATCCTTTCAGAGACCCATTCGGAGATTCGCATGAACCCTTATATCCCCCACGTGACCCTGGGCCTGTACGCCGGTTCTTTTGAAAACGGGTTACTGGTGGAGAAAACGGCTTCATTTCAGGATACGCCCCTGATCCGTCAACAGGTCAAAAACATCCGATTGAGCACCTATTCGGCTCAGGAGATGGCAGGCCCGCTGGCGGTTCACGACACGGTGACACTTGACCAACCCCAAAAAAGAGGTCGCTACCCATGAAAAAAGGCGTGATACCCTTTGATGCGGGCAAGGAATATTATATCTCGGAGGGGTGTTACCTCATCGAACTATGCAACACGCCCGATGATCCGGATGTCTCCATTGCCCGGGCACGCGTCCGCCCCGGCGTCACCACAAGACGGCACCGGCTTTCAGGCACCATCGAGCGATATGTAATCCTGGAGGGTAGGGGTCGCGTATCCTTAGGCGATCACGCGGCAAGGGATGTCGGACCCGGGGACGTGGTCCTGATTCCGGCTTTGTGTTCCCAGCGCATCACCAACACGGGACGGAAGGACCTGATCTTCCTGGCCATCTGTACGCCCCGGTTTGTCGTCCAGGCCTACGAAGACTTGGAAGATATGCCGGATTCACAAAGTTGACGGCGGCCGAATTCCTTGCCATTTCCCGGCCATTTCTCTAGGATGAGCGCTGTTTCTTCTTCTGATAAATTTCAAATCTGTTTCGGCTGAATAGGAGGCATATGTCTGAACTTAAAACCGTGGAAATTTTCTCCGATTATGTCTGACCCTGGTGTTATTTCATTACGGGCCGTAGTGATCGATTGCGAAGGGAATACAAAATTCAATTGAAATGGCGGGCCTTCCCCCTCCACCCCGAAACCCCCAAGGAAGGGATGACCCTCGAAAAGCTTTTTGAGGGACGCATGGTGAGCATCCCGGAGGTCATGGCGCGGCTGAGGCGCGTGGCCGAGGCAGAAGGGCTCCCTCTGGGGGAGAGAAAAATGACATTCAACAGCCGTCTGGCCCAGGAGTTGGGGAAATGGGCCGAGTTTAAAGGCAAGGGTGAAGCCTTTGATCAGACCGCCTTCCGGGCCTATTTCGTGGATGGCATCAACATCGCCCTCATCCCCGAACTTTTGAAGCTGACCGCATCCGCGGGCCTGCCGGAAGAGGAGGCCAAGGCCGTGCTGGAGACACGATCTTTCCGTGAGGCGGTGGACTTGGACTGGGACCGCGCACGCAAACTGGGGATCACCATGGTCCCGACGTTCATGGTGGACGGTCATGCCATGGTCGGTGCCCAGCCCTATGAGGCCATGGAGCGATTCATGAAGGCACAC
>JARRPY010000004.1:27698-35365 GCA_037382425.1 Deltaproteobacteria bacterium | reverse complement strand
ACGCCGGGCCTCATGGCCGTGGGGGTGACCACGGCCCGGGGACAGGCGGTGCTGGGTTCGGATTGCGGGCACCTGTTCGCCAACTACGCCGACGAATGGCCCTCCAGCCTGATCACGGACCTGCCCGCCTGGCTCAGGTCCTTTGAGAAGCTCAAAGCCTTTGCCGCGCCGAAGCTTCTTTTTCCGGGACCCGATCCTATAATGGCACGGCAGTATGAAACCGTGGCGGAACACATAACGAAACTGGTCTGACACAGGGTCCTGAAACCATGCCGCCTCCAATCGCCTTCCGGGCGGGGTCGGTTGCGTTAAAGAAAGGCGAGATGTTCGTCGTACCAAAGGGGAGAGAGCATAAACCCTTTGCTGCAAACGAATGTCAAGCACTGCTGGTCGAGCCGGCCGGTACGATCAACACCGGCGATGCGGGCGGCGACATGACCGCCGATGACACCGTGTGGATAGGATCAGTTACCCTGCGGTTTCACGGGAGCGCATCGCTTTTATTACGGCAAACCCATCTCCGGGACCATCTGGTTGTTTACCTTGGGTCTCTTTTTTATCGGCTGGATTATGGGCCTTTTCCTGATTCCGTTGATCAAGAAATCATCGGCGAAAATCATCGGCAGATTTAAGGAATCATGGTTTGTGGTGAACAAACTCTACTTCCTCATGGTTCTCATTCTGCTGTCTGTAATCCATTCAGGTCTATTCTTATTCGGGCTCCTGGTTTCCCTGGTGTTTTACGTTCGCGGTATTTTACGGGCAAAGGTCCCCATAGCGCCGGACGGAACCTTTCGGTATCAAACCCATGTCTATAAGTCGGTGGGGAATACGACCCTGAAGCTGGATGTTTGGTATCCAAACCAGATCAAACCCGCCTATCCCCTTGTCTTCTTCGCCCACGGAGGGGGGTGGATTTCCGGTTTGCGGAACCAGCCAAACAATGTGTCCTGGTGCAAGTTTCTCGCTTCAAAGGGGTTTGCAGCTGCATCAATCGATTATCGGCTTGCCCTGCGAAGCAGCATGGACCACATTCTGAGGGATTATACGGATGCACTCCATTTTGTCAAAGACAACGCGGAAAGGTTACGCGTCGACAACGACCACATTGTGCTCATGGGGTTATCCGCAGGCGGTCATCTTGCGCTCCTGTATGCCGCCTACTATACGTTTATGAACCAAGAAAGCAAAATGAAGGGAATCAAAGGCGTTTCAGTGTATTATTGTCCATCGGATTTGAGGGATGTATTTGGCAAAGGGCAGAAATCCCTTTTCGCCCGCTTTGCCACCATGGCCGCCTTAAAGGGAATGCCCCATCACAAACCGGACCTTTATTACGAGTATTCTCCCATAGAATGGATATCCAAACGGATGGTTCCCACGCTGGTGGTACACGGCAAGAAGGATATGGTTGTACCCTATACGTCTTCAATCAACCTGGTCAGGAAACTAAAGTCCGAAAACATACCGTATAAATTTCTTCTCCACAAAGAAGGAGGACACGGTTTTGAGACGCATTTGAAAGATTTCCAGACCATAAGAATACTAGACGAGACGGTCAGGTTTATGAAAAGACTTGTTAAATAGGTTCCATCATGCAATACCATTTCGGTAGTGCGGATCACGGGATGTCAATCTTCTGAAACCCATGGGATGGCTATCCGGAAATGAAAATCGATTTTTCATATAGCCCAAGACACATCATCTCCAATTCAGGATACATCTTCAAAGGGAAACACTACCGGTGCAGTTATATCCGTTTCCCCACATTCTATGAGGATCCTGAGCCCGGCACCGAGACTGTTCAACTGTACAATTTTCAACCCAAAGAAAAGATCCGGGCATCGTTGATGATATTACACGGTTTGGGCAGTTCCAATATCAAGTTCCTGCTCTGGATGGGCAAGCAGCTTGCGTCCGCAGGTATCAATACTTCCGTCCTGATACTTCCGGGAATTTATACCAGGGTTGAAAATGGCTCGGCCAGCGGGGTGAGCTACTTTCATCCTCATATCCCCCGCATGTATAAATTTTGGGAACATGCCGTCGTGGATACACGTTCAGTCTTGGATTTTCTGGATCAGCAAAAACTTTGGAAAAGCAACAACTGTCTTTTGGGATATTGTCTTGGCGGAATGATTGCCTCCATAGTTGCTGTGCTGGACACCCGAATTTACCAGACCATGTTCATGACCATCGGAGGTCATCTCCCCAGGATTTTGTTTGAATCCAAGGCCACCCGCTTTGTCCGGAAAATTATTCACACTTCATCAGATAATGAACAATGAAGAGATCCACCCCCTGTTCCGAATAGACCCGCTCTCCTATGCCCATCTATTGGATAAACCGAAAACGGTATTCATAGATGCGCTGTTTGACAGTTCATTGCCGTTGCAGAGTCGAAGGCTGCTATATAAGGAGATGGCGGGTGCAGAAAGATATATCATCCCCATCGGGCACGTCAGCTGGCTCCCATTTGAATATCTCCTGGCAAGATACCTAACGTATAAACTGCATATATATGAAAGAAATATTATAAAGAGAACGCCGGGCCTCATGGCCGTGGGGGTGACCACGGCCCGGGGACAGGCGGTGCTGGGTTCGGATTGCGGGCACCTGTTCGCCAACTACGCCGACGAATGGCCCTCCAGCCTGATCACGGATCTGCCCGCCTGGCTCAGGTCCTTTGAGAAGCTCAAAGCCTTTGCCGCGCCGAAGCTTCTTTTTCCGGGACACGATCCCATAATGGCACGGCAGTATGAAACCGTGGCGGAACACATAACGAAACTGGTCTGACCGGTGGGCCGACAGCCGGGTATTTCATAACCAAATAAAGGGAGGCATCTCATGCGCGGAGTCGTATTCTTGGGAAACAAGAAAATGGAGTTGGGGGATATCCCCGATCCGAAAGTAAGAGAAGGGGATGTGTTAATACGCGTAAAAGCCAGCGCTATATGTGGAAGCGAAATGGAGACCTTCATTCCCCCCAAAGGCCTTCCCTGGAAGGGGAACCCCGGGCATGAGGTAATGGGCATCATCGAGGATCCCAACGGCTCAAACCGCTTTCGAAAGGGAGATCGGGTCGGCGTTTCAACGCTCCAGGGTTGCGGAGACTGTTTCTGGTGCTTACAGGGAAAACAGATTTTCTGCAAAAAAGTCAGAGGCATCAGAAACGCCCACAGCGAGTACGTGGTGTCCAAAGAGATATGGCTTCACCCCCTTGACGACGATATAACCGATGGGGTGGCCGTGCTTCTTTCCGGTGACGGGATGGGGGTGCCATATGGCGCCAGTGTCAGAAGCGGGGTGGCTCCGGGTGACATCACCTGCGTGTTCGGGACGGGCCCGGTTGGATTGGGGATGACATTGTTTCAAACCTATTTGGGGGCACGGGTCATAGCGGT
This sequence comes from Deltaproteobacteria bacterium, assembly GCA_037382425.1. Taxonomy (GTDB): domain Bacteria; phylum Desulfobacterota; class DSM-4660; order Desulfatiglandales; family Desulfatiglandaceae; genus JAIPDZ01. The sequence continues at coordinate 31,961 of JARRPY010000004.1, read as the reverse complement.
TGATATCAACCCGCTCGCGCTTGAGCGCGCCGAACAACTGGGCGCATGGAAGACCATAAATCCCGAAGAGACGAAAGACCTAAAGACCGCGATACTGGACCTGACGTTCGGCCTGGGACCCAACAAGAGTTTCGATGCGGTCTCCATGGGCAACCAGGACCTGTTTCACACCATGTTGGACGTCACCATGCCGGGAGGCACGGTGGTGACGGTCGCACATGGCAACCATGGGATAGACCATGTCCGGGAGCGGCTTTCCTTCCACCTGGACCCGGCCAAAAGGGAGATCTGGGGCAGGAACCTCTCCGTGCTGGGGAACTGGATGTGCAATTTCAGTGACTGGTCGGACATGGTGGCCATGGTCAGAAACGGCTTTCAGATAGACCGCATCATCACCAACCATTTTCCAATTGAAGCGGCGGATGAGGCATATCGCCGGGTTTCAGAGGGACTGGAGGGAAAGGTGATACTGACCCATTAATCACAACATCCCCCTATGGGGGCTTCCGAAGATCCGCACCTTTCGGGTGCGGATTTCTTACCCGAAAAAGAAAGGAGACATTATGGCCGTCTTTGATCATATGCCGATGGGTGAAGAAGGACTCAAAGAAATCCATGCCTGGATCGATGCGTATGTAAAACGGAACCGCCGCATTGCGGAAAAAATCGTTCTGGGCCGGTCCGAAGACGACAAATGGGACGTGCCGGCGGTGATCGTTACCAATCGTTCCGTGGCCGAGGATGAAAAACAGAATGCCATCGTTACCCTGGCAAGACACGGCCAGGAAAGAGGGGCCAGGGTTGTGGGTCCCGAAATTTTGGAATACCTGGCCAGTGATGATGCCGGCGAGACGCGAGATAAGCAAACCGTGGTTGTGGTTCCGGTTGTCAATCCCGTAGGTGTCGTCCTCGATGAATTTCATTCCTCTCTGCATGGGATTACCGACCATGAAAAGAAAATTTTCGGCGTTCTGTGTTCCCGTTTCGTGCCCGACATGATGATCGACTATCACAGCCTGGGCAAGAGTGATGCGACCAAGTACGATCGCGGGGATATGGAGGTCATCATACCGGCAAACACCACGCGGTGGGGCATGGATGAACAGATTTACAGCCATGTGTCGGGTAAGATGGTGGAGGCCTGCGCGGCGGCAGGATGGCCCTTTGAGATACATTCCCTGGAGGACCTGAATTACTATTACTTCGGAGACGCCAGGACGGGACGGCGCGCCCACAAGTATATGCAGGAAAAGGTATTCCTGCTTCATATCCAGAATTTTTCGGAGCACTACGATTTTCCCGAGGAACCGCCACAGTATACGAATTACACCAACGGTCCCGCATACCTCAAATGGCACACCATGATCTTCGGCGTCGAGACGAACCACTGGAGCATCAGCCCGGCAGAGGGTTTGGGTGAAAGCGGTTTGTGTCCCTGTCGGGCGCTCCTCGATATGGGTAACCGCCGGTTTTTATGGGAACACTATAGCGGCTACCCCACCAATCTCGTGGACGGGGACTTCAGAATATCCATACGGGCAACGGGCAAGACGCCGGGAGAACGACGGGTCAACCGCGAGAAGATATGGAAAGAACGGGTCAACTTCGACATTCTCAAGCGGGTCATGTTGGACAACCCCGAAGAAACGCTGGTGGACGTCGGTTACATGGGAGAGGACGTCCCGTTGGACTTTGAGCTGAGCCTTCGTATGAGACAAAATACCATCAAGACGGTCACCGTCGATGATCGTCCCGTGGACTTTGATACGGTGAAAGACAATTGCTCAACCTATGTTTTCATTCCCCTATCCCTCACGAAAGCGGGGCTGTCACACATTACGGTTAGCCATGACCCATTCCGCAAAAACGGATAAACAACACACACCTCGGCCCGGGTCGGAGAAAACAAGGTATTGAAATGCTGAGGGAATCGCAAGAAATAAAGCTCGAATAAGACCCCGATAGAATAAAAAGGCTGGCAGTAAAGCGAGAAGATAAAAACGAAAGGGAGAAGAACCATGCGCCTACTGTTATGGTATTGTGACAAATTTGCCTGGCATCCGGCCATGAAAACATTGGATCACGTCCCGGATGCGGTGCCCATGTCCCATGAGAAAACGGTGGTGGCCTTCATCCACGTGGAGCCTCCGGACGTGCTGGAGGGGAGCTCGGCTGAAACGAAGCTGGTGAAAAATGCCAAATGGCTGGCCAGAAAATGGGAAACCAAGACCGTCGTCCTGCACTCGTTCACCCACCTGGGAGAGCAAAAGGCCCACCCCGAGGCAGCCAAGGCCCTGATCGACAGCGTAGAGAAGCGACTGGAGACGGCCGGGTACACGGCGGTTCAAACGCCCTACGGGTATTTCAACGATCTTACCATGGATGCGCCGGGCCATCCGCTGGCGAGAATTTATAAGGCGTTTTGAGCGCGTCGACCGGTCATCATGGCAAGAGAAGCTCGTCTCAATGCTGCAGGTGTTCTTTCAGATGAACTCGGCTTTTAGCTGTTGCATCATCTTTTTGGCTCGACAAAAAAAGGAAAAGGGGGAGACATATGAGACTAAAAGATCGGGTGGCCATTATTACGGGTGGGGCCAAGGGGATCGGCGGAACCATTGCCACGACCTATCACAGGGAAGGGGCCCGACTGGTGATCCCTGATATCGATGGGGACGCCCTGGCAGAAAAAGAGCGGGAAATCAGGTCTCTGGGGGGCAATATCCTGCCGCTTGAGCTGGACATTTCAAAACCGGAGAATGTGGACCGCCTTATTTCTGAAACCATCGACCGCTTCGGGAGATTGGACATCCTGGTGAATAACGCGGCATGGGCCTCTTACGGCCCCTTCACGGACACTACCCTTGAAAACTGGCAGAAGACCCTGGATGTGACCCTGACCGCCTACTTCCTTTGCGCCCAAGCGGCCGCCCGGCAGATGCAGACCCGGAGCGGGGGCAAGATCATCCACATCTGTTCCATTGCCAGCCAGTCCGGGGTCCACCGCACCACCGCCTATACCGCCTCCAAGGGGGGCATCCTCGCCCTGACCCGGGTGATGGCCATCGAATTGGCCGCCCACAACATCCAGGTCAATTGCATCAATCCCGGCTTTATCATGACGCCCCTGGTCCAGAGAATCCTCACCGAAAAAGATCGACAGGACCGGGAGGCCGTGATTCCGGCGGGCCGTTACGGCACTCCCGAAGATGTGGCAGGGCCGGCGGTTTTTCTGGCCTCGGATGCGTCGGACTATGTGACCGGCACCAGCATTGTGGTGGACGGCGGCGTGACGTGTGCCAGCCTGTGGAAGTAGGGCTGAACGCTTTTCCTGACGAGCAAGGGCGGTGAGACGCGACGGATGAATAGGTGTGCATCCGGGAAAGGAGCTTTCATGGCATCAAACATCGAAGACCTCGAAGAGAAGGCCTACCGTCTGGGGGTAAAGTACGAGAGGGAGTGCACCGGCTGTGCCCAAACCGCATTGGCGGCTGTTTTCGACACATTGGGGATCGAAAACGACGATGTATTCAGGTCGGCCAGCGGACTCGCCGACGGGTTGGGCTTGACCGGGGACGGATCGTGCGGGGCGCTGGTGGGCGGGGCCCTGGCCATCGGATATCTGTTCGGCAGGAGACGACAGGACCTGCCCGATATGATGAAGCCCATGAAATCCTACCTTCTGGTCAAAGAACTTCATGATACCTTTGTGAAGACGCACGGGACCTGCCGATGCGCCGACCTGCAGACCTCGCTCATGGGACGGACCTTCAACCTGCTCGATCCCGATCAATTGAAAGCGGCCATGGAATTCGGCATGATGGCGCATTGCAGCAAGGTGGTCGGGTCTGCGGCGCGGATGGCGACGCGAATAATTCTTAAAGAGCGGAAGGACTGATGTCACGGAGGTCTGTCCATGACGACCGGCGTGTTTTTCCATGAGAAGTTCAGGGGAGAGAAGAGGAGCGATGTATTATGTTTGAACAAGGCGTCATAAGACCGCCCAGCGAGGCCATGAGCCTCCTGGTGAGGGTCACGAGAAATTGTCCGTGGAACAGATGCCATATCTGCCCGGCCTACAAGGGAAAGAAATTTTCCCGGAGGTCTGTGGAGGAGGTCAAGAAAGATATCGACATGATGGCCAGGACCTACGGCCCGCGGTCGACCGCGTTCACCTCGGCCTTTTTGCAGGATGCCGATACCCTGATCCTTCCCACGGATGAGCTGGTGCAGATTCTCCGCCACATCAAAAAAAGGTTCCCGAAT
>JARRPY010000004.1:0-27682 GCA_037382425.1 Deltaproteobacteria bacterium | reverse complement strand
GGCGCCTCAAGGCGGCCGGACTCACCCGGATCCACACCGGCATGGAAAGCGGCTCGGCGAGGGTGTTGAAGCTCATCCAGAAGGGGATTACCCCCGATGACATCCTCGAAGGCGGGATTCGTGTCGCACAGTCGGGCATTTCCCTCTCCGAGTACATCATGCCCGGGGTGGGCGGGCGGGCCCTGAGCCGGGAACACGCCCTTGAGACCGCGAGACTCCTCAACGAGATCCGGCCCGATTTCATCCGGGTCAGAACCTTCGCCGTCCATCCCCTCTCGCCCCTCCAGGAAATGGTGGAAGAGGGAACCTTCGAGCCCATGAATGACGAGGAGGTGGTTCGGGAGATTCGGCTGCTTCTCGAACACTAAGATGAGATGCCCTCCCATTTCAGGTGCGGCGATTTCAGCCTCAATCTCCTCATGCAGGTGGACGGCCGGCTGGATGTGGACAAGAAGGCCATGCTTCATGAAATCGACCGATACCTCGCCCTGACCCATGAGCAGAAACAGGCCTACTCCCTCATACAGAGATCGTATCCGGGGATGCGGCCTCTGGATGCGGTGGAAGACGAGCGTGCCGTAAAGGCATTGGCCGGGAAGATAAAGGCCCTCGAAGCCCAAGAAGGCGGGTTCGATACATACATCAGAAGGCTGATGACCTATCAGCTGCCCCAGCCGCAGACTCACGCCTGGCGGCGGTCCTGATTTCGATGCCGAGCGCGGAGAAATCAGGTAAATGCTTGGGGTCACGTACACGTTCCTCGATTATTTCTTCACCGTGTTCCACAGTAGCGTCGTTTTATTTGTGCTGGTCGGGTGGGCGTGGAGAAAGACCCGTCGGATACATGTGATCCTCAGCGGCCTGATCATGCTGTCCTGGTTCGGTTTGGGCGTCTGTTTCGGCTGGGGCTACTGCCCGTGTACGGATTGGCATTGGGCGATCAAACGTGAACTGGGAGCGCGTCACCTTCCCGATTCCTATATCACCTACCACCTGGATCGGCTCACCGGCATCTCGTGGGAGCCGCTGATCGTGGACGGCGGTGTTGTGGCACTGGGCGTCTCGGCCTTTATCCTGTCCTGTTGGCTTAACCTCCGGGATCATAAGAAGACCAAGGTGAGCTCAAAGCTCCGTCCTTTGGGGGGAGGTTTTTAGACCTGTGGCGGCCGGGTTGACCTCAGGTACTCTGCTGGAGAAACGATCCGGATGTTTCCATAATTTTCGAGGGAGAGGAGATGTTGATCGCCGGAGATAATGTATTGAGCGCGAGCCACCTTTGCACAGCGAATGAAATGATCATCCGATGGGTCTTTCTCTACAATGGTTGGCCCCGACGGTACCTCAACGCTGTGAAAAAAAGGTAGTATTTCCTGATAGAGAAGGTATTCAATTTCTTGTTCGGAAAGATTGAATCGGGGGTAGGCCAAAACACGCATGACTTCGTCCAATATGGCTTTCGAAAGGTACGGTTTGACGGGGCCGTTTTTCCAGAGAGGAATCCATTTCGCCGGAGCGCCGCCAAAGAGAAGCGCCGAAACCACCACATCGGTGTCGATTACAACGCGGACCGGTTTCACTTTGATCGCGCCCACCGTATGGCATCCTTGACACTATCCCGCTTGAGCCCCAGAGATGTCATCTTCGAACGAATCTGCTCCAGGCTCACATCATACACCTTGACCGGCTTGAGCTGGACCACCCCGTTCTTGATCTCAACGTCAAAATACTGTACATCGGGAAGCTGGTCGACGATCTTCTTGGGGATGGTGATCTGATTCTTGGATGTGATTTTGGTTAACATGCGGTATCTCCTTCTTTCCTTACATCCTTACTTAAAGAAAGTACCGCATCTATGGTCATAAGGTCAAGCCTATTCTTTGCGGGGGGACCTGTAAGTTGCCCAAAGTGGCGAAACGGAAAAAATCATGCCTGTCAATTATGAAAAACTGAAGGTGATCAAAGATGCCAGGGGCGTGGTTTTTGAGCCCGTCGGCGACAAGGCCCTGTCCGAAAATAAGAACGCCCATGTGGTGGTCAGCGGTCCGGGCGTTGTAAGAGGGAACCACTATCACAAAAAAGGCACGGAAACCATGGCCGTCATGGGTCCGGCGCTGGTGGCCGTTAAGGACGGCGAAGAAATCCAGGAGATTGAGGTGCCCGAAGGGAGCGTGTACCGGTTTGTGTTTCCTCCGGGGCAATCCCATGCCATAAAAAACCTGAGCCCGGAGATGAATGTGCTGATGGCGTTTAATACCGTGGTCCATGACCGTCGGCATCCGGATACGGAAGCCGATGCGCTGTTATCATGACGTGAGGGGGGAACGCTGCTCCTCTTAACCTGTAATGTGAAATGGAGGGACGGAGATGAGATCGAAGAGAAATGGATGGGTTATGGTGCTTTTTCTGGTGGCCCTGGGGGTGTCGTTGTCGGGATGCGCGGGCTTGCAGCAAAATGAGGTGAGCGATGTGGAAGGGCTCCTCCTGAAGGCGGGATTTACCAGGATGCCGGCCGATACCCCTAAAAAACTGGCCCATTTAAAATCCCTGCCGCAGCATAAGCTGATCCACCATATGCTGAACGGCCAGAGTAGGGTCATGTACGCGGACGCGGCCGACTGCGCCTGTCTCTTTGTGGGAGATGATACCAATCTGCAACACTACCGCAACCTGGAAATACAGCAAAATGAGAATCCCGTGCTCTTGATGGAAAACCCGGATATCGTGACCGGCGCCGAATGGTCCGATGTGTGGGGCCGGTAAGCTTTAGGATTCCGTGAATGTGTATTTTCGCGCAGAGACGCGGGGACCGCTGAGAAAAGATCATCCCCATGCTCCGTGACCTTGGCGTCTTGTCGCAGATCCCGTCTTTAGCGGGGAATGACCACGCCATGGCGTGGGAATGGGCGGTGAGTGAGAATAGAATGCGCCCTCAGCCGTAGAGATACCGGATCCCGAAGACCACAATGGCCAGAAACAAAAGGGACATGACGGACCCGGCCTTGACAAAGTCAATGGTTCGGTAGCGCCCGGCGCCCATGTAGAGCGCATTGACCTGGTGGGTGGGCAGGATGAAGGAATTGCTCGTGCCGATGCCCACCACGAGAGCGGCCAGACGCGGATCGGCCCCCATGTCCAGGGCCATCTGAATGGCCAGGGGGACCAGCAGGACCACGGCGCCCACATTGGACACCACCAATGTTAAAAAGGTAGCCAGGGCGGCCAGGAGTGCATAAAGCATCACGGGAGACAGGCTGCCGAAGAGCCCGATGCTCAACCGGGCCACGGCGCCGGCCGTCCCGGTTTCCGTGGTGGCCAAACCGAGCGGCATGAGACCGGCCAGCAGAAACACGGTCCGCCAGTCCACGGCCCGGTAGGCCTCCTGGATGGTCAGGACCCGGCACACCACCATGCCCAGCGCACCGGTCAACAGGCTCAGGGAGAGCTGGAGCCGGAAACCCAGAAGGAGGGTCATGGCGACCAGGAACCAGATACTCGCCCACACGGTCTTTTGAGGCGGGATCGGTTCCTCCAGGACTTCGGTGCAGAAGATGAGGAGGCCCTGGTCCCTGAGGACCCTGAAGCGTTCCCACGTGCCCTCCAACTGAATGGCATCGCCGGTCTTGAGCACCAGTTCGTCGAGGTCGGTCTCGTAGACCTCGTCCCCGCGGTAGACGGCCATGACATTGATTCGGAATTTGGTCCGAAAATGCCATTGCCCCAGGGTCTTGCCCACGAGATCCGAACGCGGGCCCACAATCCCCTCGGCCACTCCCCATGCCTCATTCTTGAGTTCCTTTTGAAACACCTGCATCCGGGGGCTCAGCACCAGCCCGAAATCTTTGATCAGCCGGTTGAGATCATCCACCTCCGCCACCACGGCCAGGGTGTCGCCCGGATAGACGGCCGTGCGTTCGTCCGGGGCCATGAATTTACCCCCGCCCTCGAACTTGGCCAGGCCCACCAGAAACGTCTGGTATTGGGCCCGCATCATCTGGGCGGTGAGGGGGCCGGGGATCTCAGGCGGGACCTGGAGTTCGAAGTGCCGGCCCAGGGGACCATGCTGGAGACAACCGGCCAACCGCGTGTCGTCCATGTCGCCACCCGGCAGGACCCAGCGGCCCAAAACCAGGAAGTACAGGATGCCGGCGCTCACCAAGCAAAGCCCGATGGGGGTGACCGAATAGAGGGAGAATCGTTCGAGGTCGTACGGGGCAATGAGGTCGTTGAGCATGATCATGGGACTGGAGCCCACCAGTGTCAGGGTGCCCCCCAATATGCAGGCAAACCCGATGGGCATGAGGAGTCGCGATATGGAAAGATTCATTTGTCGGCTGATTCGCTGAAGGGCCGGCAGGACCAGGGCCGCAGCGCCGATATTTTGAAGAAAACTGCTGACAATGGCCACAAAGCCGGAGATGAGGATGACCAGTCGCCGGGGGCGGTTCCCGGCCAATCGGATGACCGGGCGAACCAGTTTCCGGATCAGTCCGGCCTTGTCCATGCCCGCCCCGATGATCATCACCGCGCCGATGGAAATGACGGCGTTGCTGGCCAGTCCGGAGAAGGCCTGCTGGGGATCCAGGAGTCCCATCAAGGGGAGGGCCGTCATCATGAGGAGCCCCACCACATCCACCCGGACCCATTCGGTAATGAATAGGAAAAGGGCCAGGCCGATCATGCCCAGCACGAGCCACATCTGGTCTGTAAAAATGATTTCCTGCAAAAGGCCCCCTTCGGTCGGTCAGCGGTCAACGGCGGATAAAACCGCGAACGCATCACCCCGGCATACAGAGGAGGGTCTTGATTTTGGCCTTGAACATGTCTTCGGCAAAGACCGGTTTCATGACCAGAGCCGTATCGGCCCCATGACCGCTGCCGGCGACGACCACCACGTCCTCATCCGGCGTGACAAGGCCGTGCTCTGCGGCCATGATGACGATCTCCACGCAGACCTTGACGCCCTGGGAGAACATGCGGAGGGTGTCGGCCACGATATTGAGCGGCAGAAGCGTGGTGCTGTATTTGCCTGACAAGGCTTTTTCCCCGCCGCTGAGGGTGTGATGCCCGCGGACGATGAGAATGCCCTTCTGCTCGAGGGTGTCACGGTTTTGGTTGAATCGACTCACGGCTTCTTTGAAGCGGCTCCCCGCGTTGTAGGTCACCGAGACAATTTTCACGGAATCCCGGGCCATCTCGCGGAGTTTCAGTGCCGTATCGCCCGTGGACGAGGCCAACACGAGCGTCCCGATATCGGCCTCTTTGGCGTGGTTCAAGGCGATCTCGAGGGTCTTTTCGGTGTTCACCGGGCCCTTTTCATCAAAATAAAATATGGTGCGTTCGACGCCTTTACTCATCTTTCGCATGCCTCCTCTCAAGGGTCTCAGGGGTTTGGCTAAGGGTATGGGTTCTCCTATTTGCCATTTTAAGATTCTATGATACCATTTGAAGCGGCTCTGGTTCCATTCATTTTATTTAACGAGCCAAAATGAGTCTTCCGGTTTCAAAGGGCTTGTTTTTTAAACGCCCCAAAGGAGATCATTATGCCCCGGCACATCATCGACCTCTCCATTGCCATCGAACCCGGTCTGCCGTCAGATCCGGAAATGATGATCCCCCAAATCGACTATGTGGATCATGAGGCGGGCGCCGTCCAGATGGAAGCGTTTTTTCCGGGGTTGAAAAAGGCGCAGCTTCCCGAAGGGTTGGGCTGGGCCATTGAGATGGTCCGTCTCACCACCCATTCGGGGACCCACCTGGATGCGCCCCACCACTACCATCCGTTCATGGACAAAGGGAGGAAGGCCCTGACCATCGATGAGGTCCCGCTTGAATGGTGCTTCTCAGATGGGGTGCGGCTCGATTTCAGTCATAAGGCGGATGGCGAGCGGATCACGGCTGATGACGTGGAAAGGGAGCTGGACCGCATCGGCTACGCGCTTAAGCCCCTGGACATCGTGCTGGTGCGCACCGGGGCGGACGCCTTCTGGGGCCGGCCGGAATACCTGGTCAAGGGGGCGGGCATGACCCGGGAATCCACCCTTTATTTGTGTGAGCGGGGCGTGAAGGTGGTGGGGATCGATGCCTGGTCATGGGATCGGCCCCTGCCGTTTCTGGCCAAGGAGTTCCAGGAGACAGGGGACCCCGGCGTGATCTGGGAGGCCCATTTTGCGGGTATCGAAAGAGGATACTGCCACATGGAAAAGCTGGCCAATCTGGACAAGATCCCGGTGTCATGGGGGTTCAAGGTGGCCTGCTTCCCCATCAAGATTAAAGCGGCGTCGGCCGGATGGGTCCGGCCGGTGGCCATTATGGAAGATGCGGCATGAAGGGAGGGAAACATGGCTAAATTCATTCTGAACTGTGCGGTCACGGGGGCCATCCACACCCCGACCATGGCGCCCTATCTCCCCATAAAACCGGAGGATATTGCGGCCCAGGCCATTGAGGCGGTGGAGGCGGGGGCGTCCACCGTCCACGTTCACGCGCGGAATCCGGAAAACGGCATGCCCACGGGCGATGTGGACATCATGGGAGAGATCGTTTCGGTCATTCATGCCAAGTCCAACGGAGTGATTTGTATCACCACCGGCGGGGGGTTGAACATGACCGTGGATGAACGGCTTGCATCCGTGCCCCGGTTCAAGCCGGAACTGGCCTCTTGCAACCTGGGGTCCATGAATTTCGCCCTCTTCCCGGTGGTGTCCAAATACACGGAATGGAAATACGAATGGGAAAAGATATATCTGGAAGGGACCAAGGACTTTATCTTCAGGAATACCTTCGGGGATCTGAATCGGGTCTTCGAAATCATGGATGAAGCGGACACCAAGCCCGAGCTGGAGGCATACGATGTGGGTCACCTTCACAGCGCGGCCTTGTACTTCAAAAACAAGCGGATCAGAGAACCGGTCTACGTCCAGTTCGTCATGGGGATCCTCGGGGGAATCGCCGCCACCATCCCGCATCTGGTGCATATGAAAGAGACCGCCCGGTCTCTGTTCGGCGACAAGATCATTTTTTCCACCATTGCGGCCGGCTGGCGGGAACTCCCCATGGGCACCACCTCTCTGTTTCTGGGCGGGGGCGTCCGGGTCGGTCTGGAGGACAACCTGTGGCTGGCCCCCGGTGAAATGGCCACATCCAACGCGCAGCTGGTGGAAAAGATGGTCCGCATTGCCCGGGAATTCGGTTACGAACCCTACACCCCGGACGAGACCCGGGACGTATTGGGATTGAAGGGCCGGGATCGGGTGAACATGTAGAGCGAATTATACGTATCAGGGTTGGGATATGAAAACAAAACTGTTGATCTGTCTCATTATTTTAGGAGTGTTGGATATGGTCATTCCGATTCCTTTCAGCGCACTCCTTTTGATCTATGTGCTCCTGGAGAAACCGTTGTGGTTCCGGAATCTGGTGACAGAGGTGTATGAAACCTGATACGGTGTCATGTACGTCAGCCGTTTTGGACAAAGCCCAATCGACATCGGGATCGATTTAAACATCGGCATAACCTAAAACCGGCGAACAAGGGGGGCAGACACATGAAAGGGTGGAGCGAAGCGGAATTTCAGAACAAGGCGTTGATGGCACCCTGTGGCCTATACTGCGGGGCCTGCGGCGTGTATATCGCCACGAGAGACGAAAACCAAAAGCTGAAGCGCGCCATGGGGAACCTCTATGGGACGCCCCCGGAAGAAACCGTATGCCTGGGGTGCATGCAACCGGATCCGCCCGAGACCCTCTACGGGTATTGCACCCAGTGTGAGATCCGGTCGTGCGTGAAGGAAAAAGGGTTTTACTCCTGCCATCAGTGTGAAAAGTGGCCCTGCCGTCTGATCGACAACTTCGGGTTTGCCACCGGGGTGAGGGTCATGAAGCGGGCCATCCCCCTGTGGCGGGAAAAGGTGGCCGAATACGGGGATGAAAAAGGGAGTGCAGAATGGGCCCGGGCCGAATGCGAGCGATACCATTGCCCCTCTTGCGGCGAGCCCCTCTTAAGGGGTGCCCAGCGATGTCGGGCCTGTAAGGAACCGGTGGGCGACGACCTGGACGGGTCGCTTTAGGCCGTCAAGATTCACCCGATAATTGAGTGCTTGAAGAGGGACATCATGACCCAAGAAAAGACCGAGAACCTCGCTGTTCTGATCGATGCGGACAATGCCCAGCCTTCCATCGTGGAGGGGCTTTTGTCGGAAATCGCCAAGTACGGGACCGCCAATGTGAAGCGCATCTATGGGGACTGGACACTGCCCGGGCTCAAGGGGTGGAAGGAAGTACTGCTGGAGCACTCCATACAGCCCATACAGCAGTTCAGTTACACCTCGGGAAAGAACGCCACCGACAGTGCGCTGATCATCGATGCCATGGATCTCCTCTACACCGGCAAATTCGATGGGTTCTGCATCGTATCGAGCGACAGCGATTTCACCAAGCTGGCATCACGGATCAGAGAGGCCGGGCTTCTGGTCTATGGCTTCGGGGAGAAAAAGACCCCTCAGCCATTTGTTTCGGCCTGCGATAAATTTATATTCACGGAAGTGCTTCGCTCAAAAGACGACAGGAGCGGCAAAATCAGCCGCAGACCGGTCAGCCAGCTCAAGAAAGACACCAAGCTGGTGAATCTCCTCAGAAATGCGGTGGATGCGTCTTCGGACGATTCGGGCTGGGCCCACCTGGCCACGGTGGGCAGTTACATTGCCAAGCAGGCCTCGGAATTCGACCCCCGCAACTACGGCTACAAGAAACTGGGCGAACTGGTGGCGGCCACCAAACTCTTCCAGATCTCGGAAAAAACCGTGGGAGAAGGGCCGTCAAAGGCGGTGTATCTGAAGGACACCCGGAAGAAGTGAGCCGGCGGTCCACCGAGGGGTTCAACGCCGTAGGGCTCGAAAATGGGGTCGGCCGTGACGATTGGGAGGTTATGGGTTTGGCCATTCATCATCCGATAGCGGCTCTGTCGGATCATACTCGATCTTGATGGGACTCATGATTCGAAAGATGACATCATTCATCAAAGAGCCGGGAGCTTTCCATGAAGCAACTGACGATCAGGAAAGTTTCTCGTGAATTGGAAAGGGCGATCCTAGCGGAAAGCCCTCTCAAACGCCAGTCCATGAACCAAACCGTCCTCGATTTGCTGCACCAGGCCCTGGGGCTGGGCTTGAAAGAACGCTTTGACAACGGTCTTGGTCAACAGGCCGGGACATGTTCAGAGGATGAGTTTCGGGAATTTGAAAGGAATACCCACCTGCTCGAAGCATAACTGGAATTCGCTACCTCCCTCGATTGCGGTCCCGCGGTGGCGGGATTGCCTTTTTGCGAATACATCAACATCAACGGGTCAAAGTCTGATTCTTACAAATTGTAAATCAGATTGACAATTTGTAAGGGTTTGTGTAATCTGCCGATATGATTGATCGAAACCTTGCCCCGACATTAAAGCGCCTTACGACCCAGTACCCTGTGGTGACGGTTACCGGTCCGAGACAGTCCGGAAAGACCACGTTGGTAAAGGCGGCCTTTCCGGAATGGCAGTATGTTTCCCTCGATGAACCGGACATACGTGAATATGCCATTCGTGACCCCCGGGGGTTTATCGCCGACTATCCGGAGGGGACGATCCTTGATGAGGTCCAACGCGCCCCGGAGCTCTTCTCGTATATTCCGACACATGTGGATGCTTTGGATAAGGGGGGGTGTATGTCCTCACCGGCTCCTTCAACTTTGGGCTCATGGAAGGAATCCGTCAGTCGCTGGCGGGAAGGGCGGGTATTTTGGAGTTGCTGCCGTTTTCTCTCTCAGAACTCGACCAGGCAAATCGCATTCCGGATTCCATTGAGGCGCTCATGTTTACAGGGGGGTATCCAAGGATTTATGACAAACAACTGGACCCACGACGGTGGTATGCGGACTATGTGACCACTTACCTTGAGAGGGATGTGCGGCAGGTCAAAAATGTGACGAATCTGACCCTTTTTCAACGTTTCCTGAAGATGTGTGCAGCGCGTTCAGGGGAGATTCTCAACCTATCGTCCCTGGGGGATGACTGCGGGATCACGCACAATACGGCAAGGTCCTGGCTGTCCATTCTCGAAGCAGGCTATATTGTATATCTGTTGAAACCCCACCACAAGAACTTCAACAAACGACTGATCAAAAGTCCGAAGCTGTATTTTTGCGACTCAGGGCTTGTTTCATACCTTCTTGGGATCGGGTCTCCGGAGGGCCTGTCCATCCATGCCTCCCGGGGACATATTTTCGAGACCTGGGTTATCTCCGAGCTTTTGAAAAGTCGACTGAACACCGGGCTGAAAGACAATCTTTATTTCTGGCGAGACAACTCGGGGCACGAAATCGATTGCATCATCGACGAGGGGGCTACGCTCATACCGGTTGAGATCAAATCGGGGAAGACCATTTCACCGGATTTCTTCAAAGGCCTCCGATTCTGGTCCAGGATCTCCGGTGCCGAAGGGCGCCACATGGTCCTAATATATGCAGGGGAGATGGAACAGAACCGGAAAGAAGGCCGTGTCCTGAGTTGGAAGTCCCTGGGACAAGGCGATTTGTTTTGACGGAACCAAACGTGTGGTCTCGTGGGCCGGGCTCAACAGGGCGTTTTGAAAACGGTTTTGGTCAACCGACGTGTCAAGGATGATGATATGCGCTGATGCTGCAGGTGACCAACTGCCTGTGGACGCCACTACGACCGGAGAGGGTGCGAGACGGGGCTGAAAACAAATGGAAAAGAACATTATCCCCTCGGGAAATTATGCGATCGATGAGGCCGGACCCCACATCATGGAGGCCCATTTGGGGTCATGTGCGGGCATCACCCTGTGCGACGTCCAGAACGGCCTGGGCGGTCTGATCCATATTCTGCTTCCCGAACCCACGGGGACCAACGTGCCGTTTCATAAAGCCACCTATGCTTCCACCGGTGTCCCTTCCTTTGTCGAGGCCCTGTGTGCCGCCGGCGCATCCGTGGAAACCCTGCGTGCCTGTATTGCCGGGGGCGCCCTGATCGGGCCTGTATCCGAGCAGGACCTGTCCCTGGATATCGGCGGGCGCACCGCGGAAATCGCCCAGGATATCCTGCAGAAAGACCACATTCCCCTCGTCATGTCGGAAGTGGGCGGCTATTTCGGATGCACGCTCCGTCTGGATCTCAGCACGTTGGAAACCGAAATAACCCCCCTGTGCGCCGAGGAGGAGGCGCCCGATATAGACATGCCCGCCCCCACCCTAAAGGAGATCGAAGACCGGATTGAATACATTCAGCCCATCCCCCAGGTTGCGCTCAAGATCTTGCGCATGCTTCACGAGGATACATGCAGCCTGAAACATATCGGGCATCAGGTGCAACAGGACCAGGTGATCGCCTCACGGGTGATCAATCTGTGTAATTCGGCGCTTTTTGGTCTTCGCTATACCGTGGACTCCATTGACCGGGCCCTTATCCTCGTGGGGGAGAAGCAATTGTTGCGGCTGGTCATGTCCGCCTCATTGCAGACCCTGTTTCCCAATAAGGCCTCTGGATATTCCTTATGCAAAGGGGGGATGTATCAGCATGCACTGGGCACGGCCGTGGTGGCCGCTGAACTGGCCTCCTTTACCGGTCGTGCGGCACCGGATGTGGCCTATACCGCCGGGCTGTTGCACGACATCGGAAAGATCCCGCTGGATCAGTACCTCTCGCCGCTGGCCCCGTTTTTTTATCGGGCCGTTCATTCGGAAACCTTTGAACTGTGCCGTCTGGAGCAGGAGCAGTTTCACATCAGCCACACCGAGGTGGGGGCACTGCTGGCGGACCGCTGGCGGCTCCCGGAAACGCTGGGCGATGTCATCCGCCATCATCATGAACCGGAAAATGCCCAAGTGGACCGGGATCTCACCACCCTGATCTACCTGGCAGACCTGTTGATGAGTCGGTTCCAGATGGGTCAGAAACTGGATCGAATGAACACCCACCGCTTAACCGAGCGGCTCCAGCAACTGGGATTGACACGGGAGCAGTTTCCCGTTCTGGTGGATCGAATCCCCAAAGGGGTGTTTCAGTATTCTCCGGGAGGGTCCATGAATTCACAGCCGACAAAAGAACCAAACGCACTGCGGTACCGAAATGAGAGGATCTTTGAGCAAAAAAACCCCTAAATCAATAAAATACAATAGCCAACCTTCCATCCAGAAGAGGATCGACCATATCCGCCGGCGTCTCCCCGACGCCATGTGTGCGGATCGGCCCGGACTCATCCGGGGGCTTCGAAACCTATCAAAAAAGACCAAAGACGGTCGGATCCCGAAAGATGCGGGGCACCGGCTCGACGCGTTGGAAAAGCGCCTGGAGCGGTCCATGGGAAAAAGGGAGCGGCGATTCCGAAACAAACCGGACATCACCTATCCTGAAGACCTTCCCATAGCCGCCCGGCGAAAGGCCATCGTGGATGCGATTAGACGCCATCCCGTGGTGATTGTCTCCGGGGATACGGGCTGCGGGAAGAGTACCCAGATCCCCAAGATGTGCCTGGAGGCGGGCCGCGGCGTGACGGGAAAGATCGGCTGTACCCAGCCGCGGCGCATTGCGGCCATTACCATCGCGGGTCGTATCGCCGAGGAGTTGGCGGAGGACGTGGGAGCGTCGGTCGGGTACAAGATCCGCTTTACCGATCGGAGCAGCCCTGAAGCGTACATCAAGGTCATGACCGACGGCATGCTCCTGGCCGAGAGCCAGAAGGACCGGTTTTTTAATGAATACGATACCCTGATCATCGACGAGGCCCACGAGCGGAGTCTGAATATCGATCTGATCCTGGGCATTCTGAAGACCCTTCTCAGGCGGCGGAATGACCTCAAGGTCGTCATCACGTCGGCCACCATCGATACGGAAAAGTTCTCCGCCGCCTTTGACAACGCCCCGGTGGTTCGAGTCGAGGGCCGAATGTATCCGGTGGAGACCCTGTACTGGCCTCCGGATGCGGAGTCGGCAGAGATGGGCTATGTGGAGTCGGCGGTGGCGGCGGTGGAAAAGATCCGGATGCGGGAACCATCGGGCGATCTCCTCGTGTTCATGCCCACGGAGCAGGATATCCGCGAGGCCTGTGACCTGTTGGCTGCACGAAACTGGTCCCGGACCTTTATCCTTCCCCTGTTCGCCCGGCTCCCCAAGGGACAGCAAAAAAGGGTCTTTGCGCGTTCGCGGGGCCGCAAGATCGTGGTGGCCACCAATGTGGCGGAAACCTCCCTCACCATTCCCGGAATCAAGGTGGTGATCGACACGGGACTGGCCCGCATCCCCCGGTATGTTCCCCGTACCCGCACCACCAGCATGCCCATTTCCCCCATATCCAAAAGCAGTGCGGATCAGCGCAAGGGCCGTGCGGGCCGGATGGAAAACGGGGTCTGTGTCCGGCTTTATGAAGAAGCGGACTATGCGGCACGGCCGGCGTTCACCATCCCCGAGATCCTCCGATCGAATCTGGCAGAGGTTATCCTCAGGATGCTATCCGTAAATTTGGGGGATATCCGGGCCTTTCCTTTTGTGGACCCGCCCCGGGAGAAGAGCATCCAGGACGGGTTTGACACGCTGGTGGAGTTGGGGGCGATTAAGGGAAAAGGAAAACGGCCCCACCTGACACCCGAGGGGAAGGTAATGGCGCGGATCCCCATTGACCCGCGGATCGCGCGGATGATGCTCGAGGCGGATCGGGAGGGATGCACCCAGGAGGTGGCCGTCATCGCATCGGCCCTGAGCATCCAGGATCCGCGTGAGCGGCCGCTTGAAAAAGCCGAAGCGGCGGACCGGGCGCATAGGGTGTTTTATGATATTGATTCCGATTTTCTCACCTATCACCGGATCTGGGACCATTATCACCGGCACCTGGAACAGGCGGGCACACAGAATCAGATGCGAAAATATTGCAAGGCCCATTTCCTCTCCTATATCCGTATGCGGGAGTGGCGGGATATCCACGATCAGATGTTGAGCATTTTGAAGGACCAGGGCATCACATGCAAAAAAAGCCAGGCCCCGCGTGCCGAAGATGAGGGATATGCCCGCATTCATCGCTGCATTTTGAGCGGATACCTCTCCAACATCGCCATGAGAAAGGAGGGACCGTTTTATACGGCGGCTCGGGGAAAGGAGGTCATGCTGTTTCCGGGCTCGGCATTGTTTAAAAAGCCCCCGGCCTGGGTCGTGGCTGCGGAAATGGTCAAGACCTCGCGACTCTTTGCCCGTACCGCGGCCCGGATGGATCCGGGGTGGGTGGAGCCTCTGGCCGGGAGCCTGTGCAAGCGAAGTTACATAGACCCACACTGGGAGAAGCGACGCGGGGAGGTCCGGGCCTATGAAAACGTGTTTCTCTACGGTCTCCCCGTTGTGACGCGTCGTCCGGTGTCCTATGGGACCATAGACCCCGAGACGTCCCATGACCTGTTCATCCGAGCCGCGCTGGTGGACGGGGAGATGCCTGGCCGGTTTGGTTTTCTCTCCCATAACCGCAATCTGATCCAAAAGCTGAAGGGTATGGAAGACAAAATCCGGCGCCGGGGGGTCCTCATCAGCGATGAAGAGCTGGCCCGATTCTACGCCGAGCGGCTCCCGGGTGTGTATGACGTGAGTACGCTCAGGCGATTCATTCGGGATCGGGGCGGGGATGGATTTCTGAAAATGACGCAAGATGACCTCATCGTGGACCGGCCTGATGTGCGTGTGCTGGCGGCATTCCCGGATAAGATGGCGTTAAGGGATCAACGGCTGAACGTCTCTTACCGGTTCTCTCCCGGCGCAGAGGATGACGGGGTCACCCTCAATCTGCCTGCGGCCATGGCCTCCAGCATTCCGACCAACCGGTTGGAATGGCTGGTTCCCGGTCTCTTCGAAGAGAAGGTGACCGCCCTTATCAAGGGGCTTCCCAAGCAATATCGAAAGCAGTTGGTCCCTGCAACGGATACGGCGGCGGTGGTGGCAAAAGAGATGCCCAGGACCGACGATCCCCTGGCCACGGCCCTGTCCCGTTTTATCCACCGGCGCTTTGGGGTCGACATCCCCGCGGCCGAATGGCCGGCGGATACGCTGCCGGATCATCTCAAGATGCGGGTTTCCCTGAGGGATCATCGAGGGAAGGAGGTCGGGTCGGGTCGGGATATTCACCGACTGAAGTCGGCGGACGGATGGGTCTCCGAAGACCCCTCGGGTTCGGCGGCCTGGCGCAAGGCGCGTGAGATGTGGGAGAAATCGGATGTGCGTTCCTGGGATTTCGGGGAGATGCCGGAAGCGATCGAAGTGGAACGGGATGTGAAGGCCTACCCTGCGCTGGCGCCGGAAGAGAACCGCGTGCGTCTGAGGCTTTATCAAGACCCGGTGAAGGCAGCGGAGATCCATCTTCAGGGGGTGGAACGGCTTTTGTCCCTTAAAATGGCCAAGGAACTGAGGGGCCTTAGGACACTGTGCAAGATTCCCGAGGATGCCCTGGCGGCCTGTGGCTACTTCGGCGGCCTTACAGCGGTTCAGGGATATGTGCTCGAGTCCGTGACCCGCCGGCTGTTCAGAAGAGATGTTCGAAGCGGGGAGGCATTCACGGCGCTCCAGACGGAGATAAGGCCCAAGCTCAGTGCGGCCATCAAAGAACTGGGGGATCGGGTGGTGGAAGTGATCCGGGCCTATCACGAGACGCGGACGTTTTTGCACACCATGGAAAAGGCCTCAAACAGCCGGGCGGCACTGGGCCTGTGCCAGAAAATCCGGGAAGAACTGGCTCATCTGGTTCCCATTGACTTCCCCAAACGATATGATGAAGACCGGCTCGGTCATCTCCCCCGTTATCTCCGGGCCATGGCCCTTCGGGCGGAGCGCGGAATAAACGATCCGACAAAGGAGGAGAAAAAGGGAGCCGAACTTATGGAATTTCAGGATGCGCTCAAATCATTGCAGAAAAATCTGGCGCCCGAGAGCACCCTCAAAAAGAAAGCGGCGGTAGCGGATTTCAGGTGGATGGTGGAGGAATTCAAGGTATCTCTGTTTGCCCAGGAACTCAAGACCCCCTATCCTGTTTCCAAGAAACGGCTGAGGCGGCGCGTTCAGGAAATCCAGCGGATGATTTGAGTCATGGTAAGATCTCTTAAATGCGGACAAGTCCACCGGATCTCGGCCTTCGCGGTAATGACGCAGTGGGCCAAGAGATAACAAAAAGGAGCAGACACAGTGGGACTCAAGAACCTGTTCAGAGCGAATCCGGAAAAATATGAAAAACGGGGAGATGACTGCGTCAGGGCATCGGATTGGGGAAGGGCGAAGTTGGCCTATGAATCGGCGTTGGACGCGCTTCAAAAGGGAGTGTTCCATGATGAGGCAGCCGGTCAAAGGATCCAGGCGAAGTTGAGCCGATCCGTTGAAGCCCTTTGCCGCGAGCACATGAAAACCGCCGCAGACCTCGTGGCGTCCGGCTACGACAAGGACGCCCGCGAACTGTTGGAACTGGCCCTGGACTTGACCCGGGATCCGGAACTCGAGGCGGACATCCAAAAGAGACTGGGAAAAATGAAACGCCCTCCATCAATGGATCTGGAGCGCGTGACCCCCCATCTCGAATCTTTTCAGCCGGTTGATGACGTGGTGGATATGGCGGGAGATGACGAGGAGACCTTTACGGCCCTCTTGGGGGCCTTGCCGGAGGCAATACAATCCGCCTATGCGTCTTACGGCCCGTCGTTTCAGGCGGGATACCTGGCGCTCAACCGGGGGGATTTTGAATTTGCAGCCGATGCCCTGGCGGCGGCCATGATAGAAAACCCGGCTTCGGATTCCTTTATCCCCCTCGAACTGGCCACCGCCTACCTGAATCTGCGGCGCCTCGAAGAAGCCAGAGAACTGCTGGAAACCTTTCTGGAGAACCACCAGGAGGCGCTGCCGGGGTATCAGCTCCTTTGCGAAGTGTTCTGGGAAATGGGGGCCTTTGATCGGGCCGAGGCATTGCTGGACGTCTGTCCCGAGGAATTTCACGAATCGGTGGCCTATGGCTTACTTCGCGGGGAAGGCCTCTGCCGGGCCGGAAGGCATGCCGATGCCGTGGCCCATTATGAAACCTTCATGGAGACATTCGGGCGTCAGGATGCGGTGGTGAAGGCCCTGGCCGAGTCATATGAGGCCCTGGGAGAGTTGGAAAAGGCAAGAGATTGTTACGTGGATATCCTGAACCAGTGCCAGAGCTGCCAGACTGCGGTGGATCCCCTGATTCAAAGGAAAGTTGCGGACATCCGCTTTGATCTGGGTGAGCGGAGCACGTCGGTCCTGGAGTCCTATCTGGCGCTGGCTCAGGCCGATCCCGAAAACCGCTCCGTTTACTATTCCCGGGTCAGTCAAATCTATTCGGCGCTGGGCTATGAACTCGAGGCCGACCGCTTTGAGGCGTTTGCCCGGCAGGCCGTTGAAAGCGAGGCATCGGATCATGGGGTTTAATCCCGCGGCTAAGGCGCCTTCCAAGATTCCGGACCACGCGCTGTGGTTTCTTTTTCGGGAGCAAAAGCTGCTCACGAAGAAGGCGGAAGACCGCCATCTCATCCCCCGATCGCGGGACCTGGCGGCCATAGGCCCCGGACCGGAATCCCCCCGGTTCCTGGGGTCACTGGATGGCCGTCCCTGCTATGCCGGTGAACTGCCGGTATCGGCACCGCTCCCGTCGACATTCTCACTTCAGGGGATCCGTGCGCTTTTCGGGCACCTGGAGGCGTCCCTGATCGGGGCCGCGGGCGTGGCCAACCAGTTGATCCGCTGGGATCGGAACCATCGTTTCTGTGGACGGTGCGGTCTGCCCACGGAAGACGAAGTGGATGAGAGGGCCAAGCGGTGCCCTGAATGCGGGCTGGTCAATTATCCCCGTCTCTCCCCTGCCGTGATTATGGCCGTTTTGAGGAATGATCGGATCCTCCTCGCCCATTCCCAGCGTTTTCCGGGCAAGTTTTACAGCGTACTGGCCGGCTTTGTGGAGCCGGGAGAGACCCTTGAGGCGTGCGTCAAAAGGGAAATTCAGGAGGAGGTGAACATCCGGGTGAAAAACATTCGCTACTTCGGCAGTCAGCCCTGGCCCTTTCCCGATTCCCTTATGATCGCCTTTACCGCGGAATATGCGGGCGGAGAGATCAACCCCGACCCGGCTGAAATTGCCGACGCAGACTGGTTTTCAGCAGGCAACCTCCCCCCGATCCCGCCGAAAATCAGCATCGCCCGGCAACTGATCGACTGGTTTTTGGCGAACCGGAAGCCCAAATGAGCGGCCATGGCGCACCCATGCTGACCCATATCCCGTGGGTGTGGCGCTGAATGGGTCAAGACACCAAAAGACGCCTTTGTTTGTCCCTGACCAGCGGCCTGCTATTGGGGGTGCCTTGGTCTGTTCCGTCGCTCTTTTTTCTCATTTTCGTCGCGTGGGTGCCCCTTTTAGCGTTGGAGGCACAGAGCCGCGATGACCCCAACCCGTACCTCCTGTTCAATTACGCCTTTCTCAGTTTCCTGGTGTGGAACATTTTGGGAACCTGGTGGATCGCCCGGGCCCAGTGGCTGGGCGCCATCCTCATCATGGTGGCCAATGCGCTGGTGCAGGCGCTGGTGTTCTGGTCCGTCAGCCGAATCCGCAAACACCTCCACCTCCCCCTGATCATTCCGTTTCTGATCGTCTGGATGGGATATGAACACTTTCATGAAATCTGGGACCTGGCCTGGCCCTGGCTCAACTTGGGCAACGCCCTCAACACGGCGCCCAAGCTCATCCAATGGGTGGAATATACCGGCGTTCGCGGGGGCACCTTGTGGATCATTCTGACCAATGTGGCGGTCTTCAAACTGGTGGATAGCTATCTAAAAAGGAAATGGCGGGCCATCTTCCCCATGGGTGGGGTGATCGTGGTGCTGATTTTCATTCCGGTTTGGGTTTCCTATCATCTGTTTGACACGTTCAAGGACGAGGGAGAACCGGTTACGGTGGCCCTGATTCAGCCCAATCTGGATCCATACACGGAAAAATTCGTCCCCCAAAGGTATTCCCGGCATCTCGATGCGTTCTTCAAGACAGCCGATGCCCTCTGCGATGAAACAACCGATTTTCTGTTCGGGCCCGAGACCCTTATTGTGCGCCAAATCGATGAAGATCATCCCGAGGCATCCCCTGAATACCGCCGCCTCCTTCATTTTCAGGCCCGATACCCGAAACTGAATATCCTGATCGGGGTCCACAGCTATCAGAAAACCGGGGAGCCTGCGCCGCCGGGGAGCCGTTTCAACCGGGAGGAAGGGTTTTTTTATGAGGCCTTTAACACGGCCCTTTTTCTTGCGCCCGGAACGCCGCCACAGTTCTATCACAAGACCAAGCTGGTCCCCCTGTTCGAGCGGGTGCCGTTTGTGCAGTATCTGGGTTTTTTGAGGGACGTTTCCCTGGAGTTGGGGGGATACACCGGCACGTACAGTGATCGTCAGGCGGATCATGTCTTTGTCTCCCATCACCCGCGCGCCGCCATCCTCCCCATCGTCTGCTTCGAGTCGGCCTTCGGCCCGTACTGCTCCCGATACCTGCCGGAGGAGAGGGGGTTTATCGCTATGATCACCAATGATGGCTGGTGGAAAGATACCCCCGGCTATTTGCATCATTTTCGTTTCAGCCCGGTCCGGGCCATCGAATGCCGCCGGGATCTGGTTCGGGTGGCCAATACCGGAATCTCCGCCCTCATCGATGCCCGAGGGATGGTCATGGCCCGGACGCCATGGTGGGAGAAGGCCTCGTTCAAGGGCCGGATCCACCTCCGCGGGGGCCGGACGTTTTTTGCCCGGCACGGGGACTACCTGGGCCGAATCTCTCTCATTTTGGGGCTGTTGCTGATCTTAATGGGCGAGATTTTCCATCGAATGCACAAGCGGCAGAGGACAAACTGAGGGGTTGCGTTATTCCCGGGAATGGGTCAAAGTGAGATGAGCCTGTTTTGGGGAGGGTAAGACCATTCATCAAAAGACCGTACACGATTCGGCTCCATGGAAGCACCTGATGCGCTGGCTGGCGTGGATCATTTTTCGAAGCGCGGGTTGGCGACCGGCGGGAAAACGGCCGGGCATGGCCAAATATGTCATCATCGCCGCGCCGCACACCTCCAACTGGGATTTTCTCTATACCCTCTGTCTCGGGTTTCTTTTCGACATCAAGGCCGTCATTATGATGAAGCGCGCCTGGTTTCACTGGCCCATGGGTCGTTTTCTCAGGTGGATGGGGGCCATGCCCGTGGATCGCTCCGGATCGACCGGCGTGGTGGCACAGGCCGTACACGCCTTTCAAGACCAATCGCACATGGTTCTGGTGGTTCCACCTTCCGGCACCCGGCGGCGGGTCATGTACTGGAAGACCGGTTTTTATCACATCGCCAGAGGCGCCCATGTGCCCATTGTGCTGGGGTATCTGGATTACCGGCGCAAGGTGGGGGGCATCGGGCCGACGGTTCATCCCACCGGGGATATGAAAGGGGATATGCAGGCGATCCGGAGATTTTATGCCGGTATCGAGGGGAAGTACCCTTACCCGAGGAATGAATCCCTTGCGACCGAAAAACTCAATGTGTAGATAATGCCCTAAAACCGGGATGAATGATCTCAAAGAGGACATGCCTTGACACGGATCCTGATCATCTACCATTCCCAGGGTGGAAACACCGAAACCATGGCCCAATGGGTGGCCGGTGGGGTGCGGTCCATTGAAGATATCCGTTTGGACCTCAAGCCGGCCGGTTCGGCTATCCTGGAGGATTTGTTGACCTGTGACGGGCTGGCCATCGGGTCGCCGGAGTATTTCGGGGCCATGGCCGGCAGGGTCAAAGATTTCTTTGATCGGACCTATGAACCGGCCCGGAAGGACAAGCGGATCTTCAAGAAGCCCTACGTGGTGT
Organism: Deltaproteobacteria bacterium; assembly: GCA_037382425.1. Lineage (GTDB taxonomy): Bacteria > Desulfobacterota > DSM-4660 > Desulfatiglandales > Desulfatiglandaceae > JAIPDZ01. The sequence continues at coordinate 6,763 of JARRPY010000004.1, read as the reverse complement.
TTATCAGTGCGGGGAATGACGGGCGCGGCGCCCTGAGCCAGATCGAACGCATCTGCCTGGGCTACCCCCTCAAAAAGGTCTACGAACCGGTGATCGCGCGCGGGGCCCTCACCGAGGAGATCCGGGAGCAGTGTGAAGAACTGGGCAAGACCCTTGCCGCCGGGTGCCAGGCCGGGATTTACTGAGGGCTCGGAGTTTATCGGTGCCCGCTCTTCAACGCCCTTTGAAAACGGGTTCCCTGCGGTCAAGGAGCGCGCGTATTCCCTCCTCTGCATCCGCCATCTCGAAGGTTCTGGACTGATAGAGGGTATCGATTTCCGCCGCGTCATAAGGGTCCCACCGGATGCCCCGGCGGATGGCCTGCTTGATCATTTTGACGGCCACGGGGGCACAGGCCGAGATCTCCTCAGCCAGTTTCCAGGCCTTTTTAAGGACTGCGTCGCCTTTTAATGCATAGTTGGCCAGACCGATGTCGGCCGCCTCTTTCCCGGTAATCAGCCGGCCGGTAAAAAGGAGTTCGTTGGCCAGAGGCAGTCCGATGATCATGGGAAGTACGTAAGCGACGGCCATTCCCGAATGAAGACCGAGCCGGGCGAAGTTGGCACCGTATTTGGAATCCCGGTCGGCAATCCGAATATCGCACATGAGGGTCAGACCGAACCCGCCGCCCACTGCATGGCCGTTCATGGCGGCAATAACGGGTATTTCAAGCCTTCCCACATCAAGGAACGGCCCATAGGCATCCAGGAGGATCTGATGGGGCAACCGATCATCCTGGTCAAAAAGGCCGCTTTTAAAATCCGCACCCGCGCAAAAGGTGTCGCCGCTGCCGGTGATAATGAGGCACCGCAGGTCGGGGGATCTTCTTGCCTCAGAGACCACATCGCGGAAAGCGGGGAGGGTCTCTTCATCCATGCTGTTGCGATTGTCGGGCCGATTAAAGGTGATCAGTCCGATATGGCCTTTGGGTTCGAACAGAACGGGTGCATTCGGCATGGTCGCATCTCTCTTTCTATCTCCAGGTGATCTTGGGCGCCTTCCGCTCAGGCAGTCGGTGGTACGTGTACTTGGGACGTCCCACCATCATGGGATAGTGATGCGGGTGCCCTTCCGGCAGCCCCACGACCTGCCGGGCGGCCGGAGAATAGAGGAGCGCCCCCTGCAAAAGACCGGCCCAGCAGGTGCCCAACCCCAGCTTGGGGGCCGCGAGTTCGAAATAAGAAAGGGCCAGGGTGACATCCACCATGCCGTTTCTGGCTTCCTCGGAGGCCGAGGCCACCACCAATACCGGTGCATTCCAGAGGACCGAATCGATTCCCTTGTCCCAGGCCCTTACGATCAGCGGCATGTAGGGCGGGGCCGATTCAGGGGCCTTTTCAAGCACCCCGCGAATCCACTCCACGGTGACCCCGGCGATCTTTTTGATTTTGGCCCGATCGGTGACGACGATCCATTCCACCAATTGTGTGTTCCCGGCCGTGGGTGCATATCGGGCGATCTCGATCAGTCGCCTTAAGGTGGCCTGATCGGGTGTTTTATCTTTGAAATGGCGGATGGAGCGGCGGGACCTTAGGAACTGCACCGCCTGAGGTTCATCGATGGCCAGATCTTTATCAATCGGCGGACAGGCCTCCAGCGGGACCTGGGTATGGCTTAACGCACCATGTGGACATACGGCCACACAGTGCCCGCACATGAGACATGCCTCATCCCCGCCTGGGACCAGCTCTGGGAACCCGTTTCCGTCTTTGAGCCGAATAATGGCTACGGGGCAATCCGCCACACAGATACCGTCCTTATTACATTTTTCCTCGTCTACGATCAATATTCCCATGTGATCTCCTTATCTCAGCATTTCCTCACGCATTGATGATCATCATTCGTCCTTTGCCCTCGGCCGCAACGGTGCCGTCCGCCATACGGGCGGCCAGCCGGATCTCCAGAACTTCTTTGACGGCCCTTTCCAAACGGCCTTCAAAAAGGTAGGAAAACCATCCCCGCCTGTCAAGGCCCGTCTGTCAAGGGTGGAAAAGAGGAACGGCAGGGCCTGTCAGGGGGCCCTGCCGTTAAGGGGGATTTAGGAGGGTTGTACGCAAACGGTGAAGCATCCGTTCAATTAAAATATCGGCACAAACGGCGGATTGCTTGAGCTTTTTTTAAAAATAACGGCAGAGCCCTGAAGCGAAGGCTCTGCCGTTTCGAAAGGAGGTTATCATGAAAGTAGTTTGGCTGTGTATGGACTCGCCAACGGGGCCTCTAAAAGTGGCTTCCCGAAGTGACGTTGTTTTCTTTGCTGGAATTCTCCTATGTTTTTAAAATCCCCAGGCTGAAAAGATGCACGTTCACTCGAGAAGCCTATGAATCAAGTGCCGGTTCAACTTTCTGTTTTGAGTATAACCCTTGTGCGGGAGTGTCGCCCACACGTGGTTTGGTTTGTGGTGTTAAAGTTGCTTGTTGGCACTCGATTTAGCCGAGTTATATGGATCAGGCAAGGACTTCATTCCCGCTCCCCTTTGTCCTTGGTCGCGGCCTTTATTGGGTTTTTTGGCCTGGTCCTTTTGTCTTGACCCTATATAAGGCAAGAACCATGCCCGATTTGCCATATGGCGTTATTTATTACAAAATGTAGTTATAGCAATAGGTTACCATACCTTGGATCGTTAAGCGAGGTGTCAACGCCCTGTCATGCGTCAGGCCGTGCAACACCCATTTTTTGACACCTTCCGGTTTAGAAGTAAAATGAGGGATGAGGCCCTGCCATGAACCCTTTTCACCTTCGTGGCCCGGGCTTCTCAACGCACCCTCGCCCATTATGTCCATATGGCAACAACCGCCATAATGGCGAGACCGGCAGAGACAAAGGCGAACTTGAGCGAATCCTACGCAATATTAATGTAGGCCTCACGGGTTTTCTCATCCGCGGTCGTGGGTTTGATGTATTCCTGCCATTCCGGGGAATCCCATGACCCTGCGGCGGTGTGCCAGTCCCAGAAGGTCGTTGGTATGGGATGCGTTCCCACCACCATTTTCATGCCAAAATCCTTTTCGGTAAGGTTCCGTAGGTATCCAATATGGGGACACGGAGGGAATCCGCATATGGCGCCGGAGGAAAGGAAAACGATTTCTACGCCGATCTTCTTCCAGTCGGCGAGAACCTTGTTGCCGACGGCCCCGCCGGGACACCCGGTACAGGTCACATAGGAAACCAATTCAAGATCTGCATCTTTGTAATCGCTGAAGGCGCCCTCCCTGTTGTTCAGGGCCCTGAAACATTTAATTCCGTGACATTGCGTCTGAACACAGTGGTGATCGCAAAGTAAAATCCCGATTTTCGTTTTCTCTGCCATGTCAAAACCTCCTATGCTGTTTAATGAAATTTTTATGATCCCTGTATTCCCTGTATTTATCAACCTATTTTTGATTCGCCGCCGGTGCTTACACTTTAGGGGAAGGATTGCCCGTCCTTTTCCCGGCCGGAGCCGATGGGCGATTCGTCAGTGTGATGCCCGCCAGGACCAGCACTCCTCCCACAAGAAGCGAAGGGGTAAGGGGTTCCTCAAGGATCAGAGCGGCCAGCAGGATGGCGCTCACCGGGACCAGGTTGATGAATTGGCTTGCCCGCGACGGTCCGATTTTCCGAATGCCCTGGTAATACCACACAAACCCCAAGACCGTGCCGAAAACACCCAGATAAAAAATGGAGACCCAGCTGGACATTGAAATCGTACCGATCTTGGAAGGAAGCCCTTCCATAAAGGCCGGGACGATCAGGGCCCCCGTCCCTATAATGGATGACCAGGTGACGGAATCGAGTGGCGTAAGACGAGTCAGGATGCTTTTTCCGATAAGCGAGTAGGCCGCCCAACGCGGCGCGGCTGGCTTCGATTCGTTCAAGACCCAAGAAGAAAAAGACGTTATAAGAAAAGACCCCGGTGAGCCCGAGCAGGATCAAAGGAAGGACGAGTCGCTTATTCGGCAGGGAAAGCCGTCCCTCATCGGCTGTTAGACCGATGAACAGCAGGCAGATGGAGGCGGTGAGAAAGCGAAGGAAGGCGGCAGAAAATGGTCCCACCTCAAGGGCGACGATTCGGCCCGCCACGAAGGTTCCGCCCCAGAATAGGGCGGTCAATATGAGTTTGAGGTAAACCAGAATGCGTCCTGTAGGAAAGGATTCGAACCGGTGCCCTTGAAAGCAGCATCTTCATCCTTAACAGTTGTGCCTGGTTTCACGCTATAAATGCCAGAGGTGGATAAATTTCCGATTCAGACGCAATGAGTTGCCATCACCCGCATCCAACGTGTTCAATCCCTTTCCGTACCGAGGCATGACCTAAAATCCCTCCTTCTTGATCCGATCAGTGATGTCTGTAACGAAACTCCCTGTGCCGATGACCTTTCCGTTTGCATCATTTATCACCCAACCCGAGCCAACATGGCGGTTTTTTCTTCATTAGGTATCGGCAGATGCGTTAACGAGTATAAGGCTTTTCCGACAGGGATGGATCATTTTCAATGACGGCCAATTGCCCCAATCCCATCAATGCAAACATATCAGAGGGACGTATCTTCAGGGCAGCATAGTAGTACATCTTGGCATTTCCGTAATCCCCCTCTTTTTTGAAGCCGTCGGCGACCCGGGTCATGAGTTTATAATCGTCCGGATACAGTTTCAGGCATTTCAGCCAGACGGAGAGCGCGTGATTCAGATCCCGAAGTCCCCGGTAGGCATCGCCTAAGCCTGCCAGGGCGTGCCGGTTTTCCGGGTCAAGTCCGAGGCAGGTCCGGTAGTGGGATACGGCATCCTCAAACCGTTTGGTCTTCCGCTCAATGTCCCCGAGACCTGCCAGGGCATGGACATGGGTATCATCCAGATCCAGGATCTCTATGAAGACCGCTTCCGCCTCTTTGAATTTTCCGTTCTTCTTGAGGCGCTGTGCCAAATCCAACCGGTCGGAAAGTTGTGGTTTCATTCGGGGTCCTCCTCCCTTTGTCTACCAGATTTCTTCCACCGCCAGCGGATATTTTGTTCTTTTATTTCTTCGGAAAATATTTCACGGTATCCATATGCATAAAGTCTTAATCCCGAGTCCAAATGGTGGCATCAAAGGCGATTCTGAACGCAAAAATGATGCCATCAGTCATGGGCATGTTACGTGCCAGGCTTATCCAAGGGCTCTCCGGCCGCTTTGGTATAAGCCCTTGTTATTTTGGAAAAATTGTCACGGAATTTATACCAAGACCTCCATCGACAATTTTTCATATTACCATAATCCGATCGATCACCCTCGTCAATGATTATGGATTACGCCAAGCAACCTGGATGCGGACCGAATCATAAACCGGACTCACGGCACTGCCTGGGGGCGCCCGGGCTAATAAATTGACCCTTTCTCAAGAACAAATTACAGTGAGCTCATTGCCATGAGGTGATATAGGCTTGGTTGTTTCTCGAAAAGGAACCCGAAGGAAAATGCCAAACAGACGGTTGAAGGGGGGCAGCATGGACAAAAAACAAATTGCAGAGATCATCAGAAAACGGCTGAACCTTGGGGACCGTGAGTGGTCAACCATTGAAGAAAACCCCAAGTTTCAGCGCCTATTTGAAAACGCCATTGCGGCATCCAACTACCGGCTGGTAGCCGAGGTGATCGAATCGAAGGGCTGCCACTCCGGGCACATGGTCGGTCAGAAGCTGATTTTTGATAATTCGGGGAATCTGCTCTCCAGGGAGAACCCGGACCGGATATGCGCGTTCTTGATGCCCAATTTGACGGTGCTGATCAATGCCTTTTTCGAAAACTTCATGAACGGACGCGATCCAAACGAGGTGATGTTCAACACCACGGGGTGTTTTGATACCGGCCCCGCATGCGGCGGCTGGGGGCATGTGGTGGTTCGTATGACCGCAGAAAAAAAGTGAGACCCTTGAAAAACGCCCCTTTTTGCAGTCAAGAGAGGAGTGTCTGCCAGTTCAGCCCCAGGGAGGTCTCGTTGATCAACAGGCCGAGGTCCTCTAACCGTATGATCATGGCCTGTTTGGACACATTGGTAAATCCGGCTGTCTCACACATGGCGGCAGAAATGATCGGCCACTGCTCGAGATAGGCCGTTTCCGGGGACGTATCGGATTTTCCCGGTTCGATCGAACCCTTTATGACCAAAGGGTTGGGACCGCATACCTTCTCAAAAGCCGCCCGAATTTCCTTCTCCGGCATGAGAAGACAGGCGGCAAAATAATCGGCCTGCCACTCCATAGGTTCCTTGGCATTTCGGGATCTGCACACCATGGCAGCCCCATTCCTTGATGGCGCACCATCCCCCTGACCGGTGATTAGGCGGCGATGGAGCCCCCAGTGCCCCGCCTCATGGGCGCAGGTAAATACCAGCCTCCCTTCGCCCCCGTCTTCGAAGAGGCGTTCATTGATGCACACGGTCTTTGATTCCACATAGGTGGCCCCGAGTACATCATTGGAACCCATGATTTTCGACAAATCCGCATACATCAGCCTCAACCCAAGGGTCCGCTCAATAATGTCTTCCACCGGAATGGGCGGTTGGACCCGGTAGCCCGCAGCCGCCTGGAATGTCGCCAGGAGTCCCGTGGCCTTTCGCGAAATCTCATCCTTGGATATCCATGGTACGTTCATTTTTCTCCCTCCCCGTTGTTTGAAAACCCCCTTATCATACTCAGGAGAAGCCATTCTATCACACCCGTTTGACAGATCCGGTCACACTCTCGAAAACTTTTTCAAGAAAAATGCAC
>JARRPY010000003.1:0-26060 GCA_037382425.1 Deltaproteobacteria bacterium | reverse complement strand
CAGACCGCTCGCAAGACCGGATCATGCCCATCTCTCCCACCACATCTCCTGTCTTGAGTGTGGCAATGACATGGGTAAACCCTTCATTTTTTTGTGATGATGCCCCGCCCGGGGAGTCAACGACCTGGAGCTCTCCGGAGATGACCACATACATCGAGTCGCTGATTTCTCCCTTGCTGAAGACCACCGCCCCCTGTTCATGGGTTTTTAGGGCGCCCGCCATGATCACATAGTGAATCTGGGAACGCGAAAGACCGTTGAAGAGGGGAATCCGCTTATGTGGATCCTTACCGAGTTTCAGTCTTAAGAGATCCCAGATGGTGACCAGTTCCACATGCAGCATCAACGCAGGCAGGAGAATCAAGTCCGCGGTCAGAGCCGAAAACATGGTGATCACCATCATGAGGCCGAAGACGGCAGTGGGTTTGAAACTGGATCCCATGAGTACGGAGAACCCGATACTGATGGTCAGGGTGGTAAAAATGATGGGACGCCCGATATGTCGAACGGTTTTCCTCAAGGCTTCTTCTCTGTCCAGGTCTTTCTTGAACTCGCGGTTGTAGCCCACCAGATAGTGTATGGTGTCATCCACGGCCAGTCCGATGGCGATAGTGGCGATCAGGCTGGTGGCCATGGACAAGGGTATGCCGGCCCATCCCATAACCCCAAAGCTGACCACAATGGGAAAGCAGTTGGGGAGGATGCCGATGATACCGACCTTATAAGACATAAACAGGAGGAACATGATGGCGAATACCAGGAGCAGCGTGAGCCCCAGGCTCTTTATCTGCCCCTCGGTGATGAGTTGGCTGCTTTGTGAAATGACCACGCCGATCCCGGTGACCTGGAAAGCAAAATTGCCGGGAAACGCTTTTCGAAGATGGTTCTCTATCTTATCCTGGATGGCGAGGAAGTCTTTGGAACTGGCCAGATGGGTTCGAAGAACGATGTTGGTTTTAGAAAAATCCGGACTCATGAACCGCTCCAACATGTCCTGGCCCAACAGGGTCTTGAAGCTGTTTACCAGCATTCTCACTTCAAACCCTGCTTCGGGCAATGCATATAGGGACGCTTTATACTGATTGGTGGCGTAATTGACCAGTTTGAGGTAGTCATTGAAGGAGATGGTTTTGTCCACCCCCTTAAGTGAGTTGAGGAAAACCTGAATGCGATCGATTTCCTTCAGGTGTGCGGGTTCTTCAAAATAGCCGTCTTTTCCGCTGTCGATCACCACATTGATGGGAAAACTCCCGGCCATGTCCCGGGATATATCTCTAAAGTGCCGGGCCACGGACGTGGTGTTCTTAAAGAAATCGACCGGGTTGGTTTCCACCTCGATACGTGTCATCCCAACAATGCCAAATAGGCCGATAAGTGCGATGATGGGTAGGGAAATCTTTTGATGGCGGAGGTTGATATGAACAATGGCATTCAGGATCCGGTCCATGACTCTCGGATGGGTTGAGACCCTGGGAGATGTTTCCTTCGGCACCGGCAACATCCCCAGTACGGCCGGAAGGAGCGTCAGAATAATCACCAGCATGAAGAGGATGCCCACACATGAAAACAGGGCAAAGACGCGGACGTCGTGAATTTTATTGATGAGGAGTGATCCCAGACCGATGATCGTGGTGATGACGGCAAGGGAAGTGGGAAAACCGGTGCGCTCGAATGTGGCAATGGCCGCTTCTTTGGGACCAGAGGTTTCATTGACGGCAAAAGCGTATTGGGGAAAAATATACATGCAGTAGGCCGTGCCCACTGCGATGAGGAATATGGGCACGATCATGGTGAGGAGGGAAAGCGGCGTTCGGGTCAATCCCATGAGCCCGAAAGTCCATGTTAAACCGATCAGAACCGACCCCGTTGGGATGAGAATGCCCCGGATGTTCCGGAAGAAGACAAACAGCATCAACAGGATGACGGAAAAGGTGATGACCGGCAGAGACATAAAATCGCTTTCCGTGAAATCTCCCAGGGCCTTGGAGACGATGGGCATGCCGATTTGATATATGTCGCCGGAATGCTTTTGCTTATCAATCAGCGTCTGAACCTCGCTGATGACGCGATCCTTTTCTCGAATATCCTCGAGTATGAGCGAGATCACGCATGTTTTTCCATCTGCGGAGACGATATTTCGCTCAAATAGGGTAATCGGGGAAATTATCTTCTTGAAGTCTTCAAGCGTCCACTTCTCCGTAACATCCATGGCCTTTCGGATATCGGGAAGGCTGATGACCCGTCTGATGCCCCCGATTTTGGAAAGGGCGTCCGCAAGGTTTCTGATTTTTCCAAAGGTATCCGGCTGAAAGACATCTTGGGTCCTGGCCACCACCAGAATGATTTCCTCGCATCCAAATTCCTTTTTGAAGGCTTCGTATTCCGCTGTTTTGGGAAGATCTTCGATGACGAGATCGTATATGGAGGTTTCAAATCTCAGTTTGGGTATTTGGATGGCGAAGAAGAGGGTGATGAGGGATATGGCAACAATGATTTTCCAGGGGTTGTGGACAACAAAGCTCAGCACGCTTTTAGGTGCCGGGAGGTTTTTGAAAATGCTCATGAAGGCAAGCCTCGGATGAACGGGTGGAGACCTTTGAAAAACACCCCCTTTTGCTCAATCTCTACGTCAGGCTCAAATTTCAATCCTCGAAATATTCGGTATATTCCTGTGGTTGAAATTTTCGCCTTTCTTGAACTAGACCAAAATTGGGCATTTTTCAAAGGTCTCGGGTGGATCAAGACGGAGAAAATATAGCAGGCCAAGGGAGGAGATTCAAAAGAAAAAAAGCCCATCTCCCTCGGTTATTTCCGGGAAGACGGGCTTTTGGGTGATGAAGAAACGTTAAGACTAAAGGACCTTGATTTTGTACACCTGGTTCGATTCCGGATCGATCACATGCACCCCGCAGGAAATACACGGATCAAAGGAATGGACCGTACGGAGAATCTCCAGCGGTCTTTTCGGATCCGAGATCGGGGTTCCGATGAGCGCCTCTTCCACCGGCCCTCGTTTGCCATTTTCGCATCGGGGACCCAAGTTCCAGGTGGAGGGAACCACGTACTGGTAGTTCTTTATTTTCTTGTCTTCAATCTCGATCCAATGCCCCAACGATCCTCTGGCCACGTCGTTCAGGCCGCATCCTCTGGCACTCTTGGGCATGGTCCACGGTTGATAGGTCTTGGCGTTCCCCTTTTTGAGGTTCCCCACCAGTTCCATGACCCATCCTTCCATGGCGTTTCCAATAGCCAGGGTTTCCAGCCCACGGGCTGCGGTGCGACCAAGAGTGGAAAAGAGGGCGGAAGAGGTGAGGTTGAGTTTCTGTAGGGTGCTGTTCACAATGCTCTGGAAGGTCTTGTCCCCATAGGCGTAGGCCACCAGGACCCGGGCCAATGGACCCACCTCACAGGGCTCCCCGTCATACCTGGGGGCCTTGAGCCACGTGTAGCGGCCATCCGTGTCATACTTCGGGTTTTCCTTGAGCGGTTTGGTCTCACCATTATAGGGATGTTTGGCGCCGCTTCCTTGATACCAGGCGCGGGCTATGTGTTCGGTGACCTGCTTGGGATCGGCCATTTTCACGTTATTAAGATCCTGGTTCATGATCACCCCGCGTGGCAGGAACAGGCTTTCGGGTTCCTTTGCGGACTGGGGGAGGTCTCCCCAAGCCAGGAAATTCTTGTTCCCTCCGATGCTGCCCCAATTCTTATAAAAGGAGGCGATGGCAATCAGGTCCGGGATGTAGACATTCTTGACAAAGTCCTGGGTCTGTTTCCAGAGATAGAGGAATTCCGCAATTCGGTCCGGGGTGAGGTCTTTTACGCTGGTGACCCCGCCCACGACCAAGGCCTGGAGATGGGGGTTCTTGGCGCCGAAAATCGCGTGCATCCGAACCGCCTTTGCCTGGAGACGCAATGCCTCAATATAGTGGGCTGCGGCCATGAGATTGGCCTCGGGCGGCAGTTTATAGGCCGGGCTGCCCCAATAGCCGTTGGCAAAGGGCCCCAGTTGACCGCTGTCCACAAAGGTCTTGATTCTTTGTTTGACCTCTTTGAAATAGGAGGCCCCGCCGTGGGGGTCATTGCTGACATTATCAGACAGGGCCGCCGTCTTTTTCGGATCGGCCTTTAAGGCATCCACCACGTCCACGAAGTCGAGGGCGTGCAGATGATAGAAGTGGACGATATGGTCGTGCTGGAACTGGGCTCCGTGGAGCAGGTTCCGGATAATCCGTGCGTTGTCAGGGATGGTGACGCCTACGGCATTTTCGATTGCCCTCACCGAGGACAGGTAATGGGTGTAGGTTCAGACCCCGCAGGAGCGCTGCACAAAAAGCGGGGCATCCAACGGGTCTCTCCCCTGCAATATGATTTCTATGCCCCGGAACATCTGAGCGGAACTCCAGGCATTTACCACCTTGCCGCCGGCTACTTCCACCTCAATCCTCAAGTGGCCTTCAATCCTCGTGATTGGATCCACTACAATTCTTTTGCTCATTTTATCTCCTCTCTTTATCTATGGCGTATTTTCTTAGGGTCAAATTCAGGGTGCCTTGAGCCGCATCATTCCTCTTTCTCTTTGAAGAACGGCGTCATCGAATCCCAGAAATCGGGTTCACTGCATCCGATACAGGGGTGTCCCGCCTCAACCGGCCAACTTGTGCCGTCATTGAATTTGGCTATTGGGCAGTTGTTGTAGGTGTAAGGACCCTTGCAGCCCATCATGAAGAGGCAGTAACCTTTGGCCGCCTCTTCAGATCCGAATTCCTCCACAAATTCGCCGTTTTCGTAATGGGACCTTCTTGGGCACTGATCGTGTATGGTTTTCCCATAGGCAAAGAGGGGTCTCCCCAGATCGTCCAGCGCGGGGAGTTTACCCAAAAGCAGGTAATTGACAATGGTACCCACCAGGTTAATGGGATTGGGCGGACATCCAGCGATATTGACCGTCTTTATTCCCAAAGCGTCGCCGACGCCTTTATATCCGCCAGGATTGGGGGCAGCGGCTTGAATGCCGCCGTAGGTCGCGCAGGCGCCGATGCAGATGACCGCTGCCGCCTTGGGACAGATTTCTTTGGCAACGTCCAAAAATGTCCGACCGGCGATTTTGCCATATCCGCCGTCGTATTTGGTGGCAATGGCGCCTTCCACCACACAGATGAACTTTCCGTCGTATTTCTTTGCTGCATAGTGGAGTTGGTCCTCCGCCTGCTGGCCGGCCGCCGCCATGATGGTTTCATGATATTCAATGTCCAGAATTTCCATTACCAGCTCATCGATCCAGGGGTACATGGACCGGAGCGTAGCCTCTGAGCAGCCCGTACACTCGGCAAAGTGAAGCCAAATGACCGGGGGCCGTTGTTTGGGGGCCGCAAAGACTTCTGCAACCTTTGGAATGAATGATGAAGAGAGTCCCATGGTCGCGGTCAGCATACCGCAATACTTCATGAAATCTCTTCGTGAGATTCCCTTCTTCTCCAACCTTTCGTAGAACTCTGTTTCCTGTTTCATTCGGCACCTCCTGATGGCGGGTTCGTTGTTCAGCCTTCCGAGGCTGACTCCTTAAAATGGTTTATCCTTATCGCTCCCTAAGAGCGTGTCACCCGAATGGTCTGTTGACTATTTAAAATGATGCATCAGCACCCGAGTTTGCCCATGTCTATCCCCATTGGGGGTGTAACAAAGAAAGCCGGGCTACCTGCTCCACTTAAAATAGGCAACCCGGCTTTCTCTGATGAGATCCGTGGCTTTCCGTCCCCATCTCACAATGGGTTTGGCCCCTGCTACATCAGTGAAACAACATGACTCCAAGCAACTAATTACACAAGTAGGCGGTCGTATTTTTATACTGAGTCCTCACCCCAAAACTATTTGATAACAATATTTTTTAGCATGCCGTTCGTGGAAATGCAAGGGCGAAGATACGCATTTTGAAAGAAATTTTACAGAGACCCTTTTCTTATGTAGTATTGCGAGGCTGTTCTGGAAAAAAGCGCCGTTAGGGTTCATCCAATGTGGTATATCCCTCTTTGATGGCGTATTTGACCAGTTCCGCCGTGCTGTTGAGTCTCAGCTTCTTCTTAAGATTGGCACGGTGATGTTCCGCCGTGCGTGAACTGATATCCAGAAGTTTTCCAATGGCTTTGCTCGATTTCCCCTCTGAAACGAATTTGAGAACTTCTCTTTCGCGTATGCTCAAATCCGCCTTTGCCCCGGGTCCTTGCTCCCGCTTTTTGAAAAAGTCCTCTGTCATATCCATGGAGAGGGTTCGGGATATATATCGGCCTCCCTTTCGGAGCTTGGCGATGGCCTCCAAGAGTTCTTCACCGGAATCCTCTTTCAATAGATACCCGTCCGCGCCGGCATCGACGGAGTTGGCGAGGTACTGGACATTCTTATGCATGGTCAGAATCAAGATTTTGATATCGGGGCGGAGAGACTTTGCCTCGCGTGTGGCCTCGACGCCACGCAGATTGGGCATGGAAATATCGAGGATGACCATGTCCACATTTTGTTTTTTCAGGAAAGCGAGTAGCTCCAGGCCGTCGTTCACTTCTCCGACCACTTTCAACTCTTTGGTTTCCTCAAGAATCTTCTTGACGCCCTCTCTGAAGATGGCATGATCATCGGCCAATACGATTTTGTAATTTGCCATTTTGTTTCCTCCCTTCATTATGTATTGGTACTGAAAAACTCACCTCGGTTCCTTTCCCTTCACGGGAGAATACGTTAAACCGTCCGCCCATCATTTTTACCCGTTCCTCCATGGCCGCCAAGCCCAGCCCCTTTTCAGTAGCGTCCCGGCCCATTACCCGTTCCGGATCAAACCCTTTTCCATCATCGTTTATGTTGAAGCTGATCATATCCCCGGTTTTTTTCGCAAACACCGCGATTCGACCGGCACCGGCGTGTTTTATGATGTTGGAAATGGCCTCCTGAAAAATTCTATATATCCGAACCTGGGTTGCGCCGAATAAGAGCAGGTCAATATCCTCGATGTTGATATCCGTTTGTAACTCTAAATGCTTTCCGGCTTCTTCTACCAACCATCTCAAGGCCGCAGAAAGCCCGAGATCTTCGACTATCCGAGGACTCAGTTCCCTTGAGAGCCTGCGGGTGTCTTCAAGGATCTGTTTGACATAATCAGATAGGTCTTTCAATTCTGCCTTAAGATTTTCTCGGGACGCCGGGAAATCGCGCAGCAAGGTGTCGATTCGCACGCGCAGTAGAGACAGATTCTGCCCCAGTTGATCGTGCAGTTCCATGGAGATCCGTTTTTTCTCCTTTTCCTGGGTGTCCAGCATACGGGAGGACAATTGCCGAAGCTTGGCTTGAGAGGCTTTCAATTCCTGCATCGCCTTTTTCCGTCCCAAAATTTCAGATCGCAGTTCCTCATTTGTTTTTGAAAGTTCGATCGTACGTGTTCTTACTCGGACTTCGAGTTCCCTGCGTGATGCTTTTAGTTCTTCCTCGATGCGTTTTTGTTTCGTGATGTCGATCATAATGCCATTCACATACGAAGGTCTGCCATTTTCATCTGTGACGCCGGTGGATATGGCGTGAATCCAACGCCACTCCTGTTTCTCGGGATGATAAAATCTGGCCCTTTCATTGAATCGCATGGTTTCAAACGCCATTTTATTGGCCCTGATAAGTCTATCGCGATCCTCGGGATGGATACGCTCGAACCAAGTCGAATAATTATTGGGATCCGAGAGGCCGAGGATGTCCGTAATAGAGGGACTTACCAAAACCACCTTTAGGCCGTGAGGACTTTCCTTGTCAATGCCGAGACGATAGATAACAAAATTGACCGCATTTTCCATGAGCGATCTGAGGTGTTTCTCCAAAGACCCATACCGCTTCTCCATCTCTTCTCTTCGTTCGATTTCTTGGAGAAGGGCTTCATTGACCTTACGGAGCTGGGCGGTTCTCGCATCTACGCGCTGCTCCAATTCCTCATGAGCCTTCTTGAGTGCCTCATCCGCCTCTTTCTTATACAGCCCGAGCTCAATGGCCGAGCGGAGCTGCGTTTCATTGAAGGGTTTGATCACATAGCCGTAAGGGTCCAGCAACTTGGCTTTTTCTACCAGTGCCTTATCGCTATAGCCGGTGATAAAGATGACGGGGATGCTCAGTTCTTGCTTGATCATCCGAGCCGCATCAATCCCATCCATGGTCCCGGGCATGACGATATCCATTATGATCAGGTCCGGCAAGAGTTCCCTAGCCATGGCAACCGCTTCCTCACCGGAAGCGGCCTTACCCACAACCCCATAGCCCATATCCGTAAGAAGGGCCTCCAGTTCCTCCGTCATGATAATCTGATCATCTGCGATAAGAAGCCGGTGCATATTCGCTCTCTTCGGCGTTTATACCTTAGGGATTTTGCTCAGGGACGTGCTTACTAATAAGCGGATAAACCCACAGTTTGTCAAGAAAAATATGCGTAGGAATACGGAATTGTGGGAAGTCGTGCCGGTTTTGGGGTGTGCCTAACGGCTACAAAAAGGGCAAGAGGGCATTCATTGGCTCTTGACGCTCTTGATTTACGGCCCCGAGGGTTATTCATCCCAGATCGTCGCGTCGATCAGAACCGTGACATGTAAAAGCACGTCCCTGAGCCCGATGTCTTCCATGGAAAGGCTGATTTGGGTCCCATGTGTGACGTGGGGAGGAATAGAAAGGGAGAATTCTCTTTTTGATTGTATTTTTCCGGTTCCTGAACAGGTCGCACAAGAAAAAGTCTCCCAAATGTCTGTGGCTCGGCAACTGGGACAGGGCTCGATCACGGGGACACTGACCGGAAAAAGACCGCCATTTTCCGCCTCTCTTGGAGAGAGTATGGCTTCATAGTATAAATTTTTTTGTGGAGATCGTCTCAGACCGGTATCAAAAAAGCCGGGTACGAATCCCTCGAAGAATTCGTCCGTGGCCCCCCAGAATCGTTCAAGATGATCAAGAGGGGAGGGTTTTTTGGATGCCGATCTCCGGATTTGCGACATGCGGGGGTTTGCCCTCTGTCCATTGAGTTCCCGGTCGTATTTTTCTCTTTTTTCTTCATCGATAAGCGTCTCGTAGGCCTCCCGGACCTCCTGAAATCGTTCACCGCCGTCTCTTGAACGGCTGACATCCGGGTGGTATTTTTTGACGATGGTGCGGTAAGCCCGTTTTATCTTATGAAGATCCGCTCCGCGGCTTACCCCCAAGACGAAGTAGTAGTCTTTTGCCACGGTACCCTCCAAAGGCACGTATGCCTTATGTGAAAATGCGTAGCGAGCCCATTTCCCCGGCCTGCGGCGGGGTTAACGATCGCTTCTCCTTTGACCCGAGTTGAGGCGCACGGACGCCGATCGGATGAGCGTCCATGCGCCCCTAAGGGATATCAACATACGATAGCCGTTTGTTTCAAATAGACGCCTAAATTAGGCGGTCTTCACCGTTATCTTTCGAGGCGTCGCCGCTTCCACCTTCGGCAGGGTCAGGGTCAGCACCCCGTCTTTTAGTCGGGCCTCGATCCGTTGTTGATCTATCATTTCAGACAGGGTGAATTCCCTTAAATATTTCCCGGTACGGTATTCTCTCAAGATGTCCTGCTCATCCTTGCCCTCGGCCGCGGCGACTTCTCCAGAGAGGGTCAATATACTGTCTTCAAGGTCGATATCGAGATTTTCCGGTTTGACTCCGGGGAGATCCGCTACCAATGTCAGCGCCGCAGGGGTTTCAAAAATATCCACCGTGGGCGTGAAGACCGGACCCGGTCGTGTCTGTTCTGCAGCAGAACTCACCTCAGCCTTTTCTCTTGCCTGCAACGACTTGTTCTCGTGCTCTGTCATGGTCATGTCCTCCTGTCGGGTTGCCACCTAAACCATTAACCGGCTTTCACCGAGATTTGCTTGGGTTTGGCCGTTTCAGCCTTGGGGAGCGTGACCGTCAGAATACCATTCTCGGATGTGGCAGCCACTTTGTTGGTATCCACCTGACCGGGAAGGGTGATGACCCGGCTGAAACTACCGGCCTCTCTTTCTCTTCTATGGTATTTTGCCTTCTCGTCTTCTGCTTGAACGATTTTTTCTCCGGAAACGGAAAGCGTGTCTCCGGTGACGGATATGTCGAGATCCTTCGAGGAAATGCCCGGCAGTTCCGCCCGAACATAGTAGTTGTTCTTGTCTTCGGTCACATTCAGGAGAGGGAAAACCCCGGCAAACGCCTCTCTCCACTGTCCCCCTGAAAGACCTTCCCGCAATACATCCATCTGTCTTTTGATTCTGTCCAGTTCACCAAATGAATTTCTCATGAACTCCCACCTGGGTCCTCCGGTGATATTTCTCCACAACATGGCTGACGCCTCCTTTCTGATCCCCATTTTCTCATCGTGGGTTTTTGGGTTGGGTCTCTGTATCTTTGCTGTATCCCCTTAAAAGCCGTCATGCTGTCCAAGCGATGAATTACACCACAACAAACTCGCTTTATCTAGCAATAACAGTTAGTTAAATGGCGATGTTATTTTTGAAAAATAATCACCCGATGGCGCTTGTCAAGCATCGTAAAGAGAAAAGGCGTTTCTTTTGTGAGTGTGAAGCCCATTTTTGGGAGATTCGGGTGATCGCCCAAGTGAGCTTTGAGTGTCGGCAGCCATTGGGTTTATCGGGGATACATTCCATGCGGGGAAAGAAGCGGAGGGTCTTTGGTATGTCGTCAATAGCGCTTTGCACGGATGATATTAAAAACAAGCCAGAGTCCCAGAACGCCGGAGATAATATACCCGACGATGCCCAGCGCGGGGAATCCGAACAAGAGGGGCCCGATCCCGGTGGTAACGATCATGGAGGATCCGATGATCAACGCGGCGATGATAATGCTGAAAGCCATGCGGCTTGAGGCGTTCTCGATGGTCATTCGGAGTCCCCTGAGATTTTCGTGGGTGAAGCGAATGCTCAATTCTCCGCTCTCCATCTTGTTTATGATCCTGGAGATACGAACGGGTATATCCCGTTGGAGAAAAAAGAAGCGGGAAAGACTGGTGTGAAATCGTTGCCAGAGTGCCCGGGGTTCCAAGCGCTTGAGCGCCAACCGCTTGATATAGGTTTCGGCCTCTGTGAACACATCCAACTCCGGATAGATGAGTCTTGCCGTGCCTTCGGCCGTCACCAGTGATTTGATCATGATGACCAGGTCGGAGGGGAGCTTCAGGCGATACTCTCCCAGGAGATCCGTGATGAGCAATAGAAGATGCCCAACGTTCAGATCCTTCAACGGGACGGAATAATAGATGTCCAAGGCCTCCATCAGGTCCCTTTCCAGGGCCTGAAGATCAACGGGGCGTCTTTCCTCGCTCATATGAAGGAGGGCTTGGGCCAACCCGCGGGGGTCCTTGTCTACCAAGGCGCTTAAAAGATCCAGAAGATCGTCCTGCTCCCTTTCCGTGAGCCGGCCCACCATGCCCCAGTCCAGGAGGCAGAGCCGGTTTCCCTCCATAATGAGCATATTGCCCGGATGAGGATCGGCGTGGAAAAATCCATCTTCGAGGATCTGCTTGATGGCGGCCTGCAACCCCTGTTTTGCCAGTGCCATGGGCGAGCTGAGCTCACTTCGATTCATCTCCTTCATTTTGGTTCCTTGGACATATTCCATGATCAGGAGACCCTCGGCGCAGTAGGCTTCGTGGGGCTCAGGAATATGAATTGCTCCGTCTTTGTTATAGGACCGGGCGATTTTCATATTTCGGGCTTCACGCTTAAAATCAATTTCGCGCAAGAGGGTGCGCCGAGTGACCCGAACCAGTTTGGGCAGGTCATAGAACTGTAATTCTTCGGAGCGTTCATGCAGGCGGTGGGCGATGGCCGCTAATATATCGAGGTCTGTCTGGATCTTTTTGCGAATGCCCGGGCGCTGGACCTTCACACAGACGATCCATCCCTCATCTCGAAGCACCGCCCGATGAACCTGAGAGAGGGAGGCGGCGGCCAAAGGCTTTGCATCAAAAATGGAAAACACGTCTTCCAAAGGGCGGCCCAATTGGTGTTGCACCGCCTCCTTGATGTCTTCAAAGGGTTCTGTGGCCACGTCATCCTGAAGCTTACTGAGTTCCTCAATAAGGGATTTAGGCAGAAGATCCGGCCTGAGACTCATGATTTGGCCGAATTTGATGAAGGTCGGCCCCAGATCTTCAAGTACGTGACGGATCCGTTCATAGGTGCCGATTTGGGTGTCTGCATGGGTCCATTTTCTGATGAGGTCCATCCCGGGAAGATCCAATCGATGGACCAGATCGTCGAATCCGTATCTAAGGAGACTCGAAATGACGTCCTTGAATCTCCCCAGCTTGGCCAGTGTCCGAATGTCCAATGGAGCCCTCCTCTTACGCCTGATTCTTCATCGCTACGCACTTTTATCTTACAATATTTATCAGAGTATGCAATAAATGCAACCGATGAAAGTGAAAACCAAGGGGTATGTCCTTCTATGCGCGTTGACCCTTTTTTGGGGGGTCAATTTCCCGGCCATGAAACTCGTGCTCAACGAGATGTCTCCGTGGACCTTTCGGGCGATTTGTCTATCCACGGCCGGGCTGGGGCTTTTGTGGATCTCCAAATTGAGCGGCCAGGCCATTTCATTCCCGGCGAGGGATCTGAAACCGCTCTTGGGTGCGGCGCTGTTCAACATTACGGGATGGCACTTAGCGGCGGCCTATGGCATTTCCCTCATGCATTCCAGCCGGGCGGTCATCATCGGATACACCATGCCGGTATGGGCATCCCTGCTGGCGGTTTGGCTCCTCCACGAAAAATTGGACATCAGACGGGTGGGCGGGCTGGTGCTCGGCGTCGCCGGGCTCATTTTTCTTCTGGGACCCGAAATCAGCCAGGTAGGGGAATCGCCCCTGGGGGTGGTGTTCATGCTGGTGGCGGCCTGGTGCTGGGCCATGGGAAGCGTGTTGATCAAAAAGGGACCCTGGACGATACCGCTCTCGGCGGTTACGGGTTGGATGTTCTTGATCGGCGGCATCCCCATTTTTATCGGTGCGATCGTCCAGAACCGGTGGGATCAGGTGATGACCCTTTCTCCGATGGGCGCCGGCTCCCTGATTTTTGTGATTCTCCTGCCGACCCTCTTCTGCCACTGGGCCTACTATAAGGTCGTTTCCATGTTTCCGGTGAGCCTGGCGGCCATCGGTACGCTCCCCATCCCAGTGGTGGGGATCACGACCAGTGCATGGATCCTAAACGAGAGTATCGAGTGGAACGAGCTGGCGGCCATGGTGCTCATCTTGAGTGCACTGTCACTGGTGATGATTCATCCTGTCACGAAGCGAGCGTGAATAAGCCAGAATGAAAACAGGAGTGAATGTAACCCGGTGTGTATCTTATGTTCAGGGAGGTAAATGGGTAAGATGAAACGATTGATCGTGGCGCTGCTTTTCCTGTTGTCCATGGCTACGGGCATGATCTCGTGTTCAGATATCGGATCCGGGCCCAATAAATGGCGGTATAAGCCGTACAACACCATGCCGCCCAGTTGGGAGAACGATATGGGGCGGCCGGGGCCCGCATTCACCGGGGACACGTGGTAGGGGCCGAGGTATCGCTTGGGTACGGCTTTCCGTGTGGGAAGGGATAAAGCGTCGTCAGAAGCAGCGGTTTCAGCCGTGTGTCAAAGGGCTACGGCGTCAGATCTCTGCTGCATTTAAATCCCAGGAGCGGTTCGGCCTGACGAACGGCCCTCAAGACCGCTTGTTCCACGACCCGGGCCGCCAGCATGCCCACCACGCTGATATCGGCTGGGATTTGCCCTGTGGAGACCGCAAAGATGGTGTCGCCATCCACCATGGTGTGTGAAGGCCGAATGGCCCTGGCATAGCCGTTGTGGGCCATGGAGGCGACTTTGGTGGCCTGGGCCTTGGTCAAGATCACGTTTGTGGCCACGATGCCGAGGGTGGTGTTGGACGAAAATCCGATATTTTGGGCCGAGGCGATATTCCGGATCATGATCTCCTCGGTATTCAGGATGCTATTTCCGTCTTCAGCCAAGACCCCGGCCAGGACCTCACCGGTCGCCGGATCGATTACATCACCCAGGCAGTTGACCGCTACCAGCGCACCGATTTTGACCTCTCCTGCCTGAAGACCATAAGCGCCCAATCCCGACTTCATCGCCCGTTCCATGCCCAGGAGCTTCCCCACGGTGGCACCCGCTCCGGCGCCCACATTTCCTTCTGATAGGGTGAACCCCTGGGCATTCGCGCAGGCCTGATACCCCATGTCCCCATCCGGCCTTACCATAGGATCCCCTAATGCGAGGTCAAAAAGGACGGCCCCGCAGACGATGGGAACGTTTGCCACGGTCGTGTCGAAGCCCACCCCCCGTTCCTCCAGATAGTGCATGACGCCGGCAGTGGCATCGAGACCGAAGGCGCTTCCCCCGGTGAGAACGATGCCGTGGATCTTTTCCACCAGGTTCACCGGGTCTAAAAGATCCGTATCTTTTGTGCCGGGGGCCCCGCCCCGAACATCGACGCCCGCAATTACCCCTTCCTTTGCCAGCAAAACCGTGCATCCGGTTGCGGCCCTAAGATCCTGGGCATGGCCGATCCGTATCCCTGCGAAATCCGAGAGACTGATCTCTTTGGTTTTCATTTGGGTCCTTTTTTTGGAAAAAAACCTATTCTCCGGCATTGAGGTGGGCGTATTTTCGCAGATACCGTACGGGCATGTTCAAGGCATCCCGCCTGAAGGGTTCCGCCAGCACGGACTCTCCTCCCCGAATGACCGCATCGATGACACAAGGTTTGCCTGTGGCCACGGCCTCCCGGACCACATCGCCTACCTGCCGATAATCCTCCACCCGGTACCCCTCGGCCCCCATATCGCGGGCCAGTTGGGCGTAGTCGGGATTCTTTTCCAGGTTAGTGCCCACGAACCGACTGTCATAATAGTCGATCTGGTTCTTTTTTTCAGCCCCCCATTCCCCGTTGTTGGCCACCAAGGCAATGACCGGAACGTTTTCTCTCACAGCCGTCATAACTTCGGCAATGCCGCTGATCCCATAGGCCCCGTCTCCCTGAAAGCAGAATACCGGGGAATCCGGTCGGCCGATCTTGGCCCCGAGGGCGGCACCGTAAGCAAACCCGCAGTTGCCCCAGCTCAAGGCGGCCAGGTGTTGACGGATACCCGAGAATCGGAAATAGGCATTACAGATCGAGGAATTGTTCCCGATGTCCGTGGCCACAATGCTCCCTTTCGGCATGGCAGAAGCCAGTTCTTGGATGAACCGTCGGGGATGCATCAATTTGTCGGTGGATGCGGACCATGACGCCAGTTCTTCCGCCCATATTCTCCGCTCTTTATCAAGCTCCTGGAGGCGGGCCTCGGATTTTTCGAGGTCCGGTCTCATCTCCTTCACCACGGCCAGCGCCTCGGATGCAAACGCCTTGACATCGGCACAACTGGCCACATCCACGCGTCTGCTGAGGCCTAGGACCTTGGGATCGGCATCCACCTGAATGAGGCGGGCAGACTCCGGCCAGTAGGCGATGTCATACTGGGGCAGGGTGCCGAAAGGCCCGAGCCGGGAGCCCAAGGCAATAACCACGTCCGCCTTCTCGATGGTGCGCATGGCGGCCTTTGATCCGCAATACCCGATGGGACCCATGGCCAGGGGATGGCCTGCCGTGAAGGTATCGTTGTGGAGGTAGCTGTTCACCACCGGGGCTGTGAGATACTCGGCGAGGGCCGTCACTTCATCCAAGGCATCCCCCTGACTGACGCCGCCGCCGGCCAGAATAACCGGGTACTTGGCCTCGGCCATCAAGCGTGCAGCCTCTCTTAGGTTCTCTCTCGGGCCGGGGCCCAGGGAGATGTTGAGGCTCTGATAGATGTCGTCTTCGCAGAGCCCGTAAAAGTAGTCCCGGGGAATGTTGAGCTGTACGGGTCCCCGTTGAACTTTGGCCATGTAAAAGGCCCTTCGGGCCAACTCGGCCATGCGTTCGGGTCGGTTGACCCGTACCTGAAAAACCGTGGACTTTTCAAACATGGCCATCTGGTCCAGTTCCTGAAACCCGCCGGTCCCGATCCCCATGGATCCGGTCTCGGGCGTGATGGCCACCACCGGACTGTGGGCCCAGTAGGCGGCGGTGATGGCGCTCACGAAATTGGCGGCCCCGGGTCCGTTCTGCGCGATGCACACCTGGGGTCGCCCGGTGACCCGCGCCAGGCCGTCCGCCGCATGAGCGGCGGCCTGTTCATGGGCCACGGATACGAATCGGATGCCTGCCGCCGGGAAGAGATCCAGGGCATCCATGTAGGCAGAACCGACAATGCCGAAGGCCGTTTCCACCTGTTCGGCCACCAATGTTTCCACCAGTGCCTCGCTGGGGGTCATTTTGATTTTGCTCATGGGTTACTCCTTTAGACTTTTTATACCCATCCGGCTGTGGCGGTCGGCCAGCCGCCGAATATCGGGTGTTTTGGGGTTTACAAACCGCCCGGTTATTGTGGGCGTCATTTCATCTCGAGGCTGTGGATGAGATAATCGATGGTGAATTGGAGCAGCTCTTCGTGGCGCTCCCCGCTCAAAACCGTCATTTTCAGTTTCCTGAACTGGATAATCCCATGGAGGGCGCCCCAGAGGGTGATGGCGAACCGCCGGGGATTCACTGCCTTGAATACCTTCCTGTCGATCCCTGCCTGCACGGTTTGGCTGATGAGATCGATGATTCTCGTGCCGTATTCATCCACCTGTTCTTTGAGATGCGGCGTCAGAAAGGATCCGGGAGAGGATAGGAAGTAATTAATGATATCGAAATAGGACGTAGTGTTTTTGCTGAATTCCACGTAGGTGCGGGCGATGGCGGCCAATTGATCCGCCGGCCGTTTCTCCTTCTCCATCGCCGTCTTGACATCCACATAAAGGCATTCAAGCCCTTCTTCTTGAAGGGCTGCGAAGATTTCCTCTTTGCTTTCAAAATAAAAATATAGGGTTCCCACCCCCAGCTCTGCTCTCTCTGCGATCTTATTGATGGATGTCCCCTGGAGTCCCTCGGCCATGAGGAGCGACCGGGCCGCATCCAATATCTGGGCCTTCCGTTCCGCCCTTTCCCGTGCTCTTCTTTCTTGGAGACCCATGGACCTTTCCCTATGATGTTATGGGGTTAACTCGCCCGTTTCCAACGGATCAGGTCAATTCATCTCTGAGCTGACGACGCATGATCTGTTCATAGATACCGGGGAAGAAGCGATGAACCCAGTAACTGGCTTTCCCGACCGGCGTGAGCACCAAAAGCCGTTTTTGTTTCAAAGCCCCCTGGTAAATGGCTTCGGCCACCTGGTCGGGCGTCTGATGAGTGCCCACAGAAGACTGAGGGTGCGTCGTGATCTCCCCGTCACACCCCAAGGCCCGGGTTTGCAGGTTGGTTCTGACGAAGCCGGGACAAACGATCATCACATGGACGCCGGTGCCGTGTAATTCGCTTCTAAGGGAGGAAAACAATCCATGAAGCGCGTGCTTACTGGCGCTGTAGCCCGTTCTGCCCAGAAGCGGGGTAAGGGCCGCAATACTTTCATTGACGATGATCATCCCCTGTCTCTGGATCAAGCTGTTTATGGCGGCCTTGGTGCAGTACAGCGTGCCGAAGAAATTGACCTGCATGACCCGTTCAAAGACCTCGGTGCGGGTGTCCACAAAGGCCCCCCGCTGGGTGATGCCGGCATTGTTCACCAAGACATCGATCCCCTCGTATCGATCCAGAATCGCCTCCATGGCGGCGGTGCATTGATTTTCCTGGGATACGTCACAAGGAAAGCCCCAGGCATCATGTCCCGATGCCAGAAGCGCTTTTTCGGCCGCCCGCAGTCCATCGGCATCCGCGTCCAGAAGCGCCATGCGGGCCCCGGCCTGGGCGAATCGCCTCGAGACGGCCAAGCCGATCCCGCTGGCTCCCCCGGTGACCACCACACATTTTTTTCTAAAACCTCGCATATCCCAGCTTTACCTTATTCAATCGCTGAAAAGATCTGCCACAAAGGCACTAAGACACGAAGGTAAGGGCTGTTAATAAAGAAAACCTCGCGCCATTGTGTTTCTGTGGCCGTCTTTTTTGTTATTTGTTCATGGGGTTTGCCCTTCAGGCAACGGCCGCCGGGTAAAGATAAACGCAGCAGTCAGCCCGGCGATGATATGCCAGATTCCCCACCAGGCCACCAAAATGGCCATTCCCCCCAATCCATCGAAGAAGTTAAACACCAATACCAGTCCCAAGGCCGAGTTTTGTATGCCGACCTCGATGCAGACGGCCCTGGAATCTCGTTCATCCAGTCCGCAAAGCCGGCCCGACCAGTAGCCTAAGTTTAGGGCCAGACCGTTGTGGATGAATACCAGCAGCATGACCAGCCCCACCACTTTTAAGAAGATGTGCCAGTTGGCGGCCAATGCCCCACAGACGATGACCATGAAGAAGATCAGAGAAAAGATCTTGAAGGGCTTTCTCACCCTGTCTGCCAGAGAAGGGAACACTCGGGAGAGGATGAGCCCCAGGGTCAGTGGGATGCCCAGAATCAAAAAAATGGTGGTAAATACGTCCATGGGACTCAGGCTGACCCGTCTGAGGATCTCTGCGGTCTCCGGGTTGAGGGCTCCCCAAAGGGAGAGATTCAACGGGGTCATGATAATGGCCGCAGCCGTGGACACCGCAGTCATGGTGATGGATATGGCGCAGTTTCCCTTGGCCAGGTACGTGATGATGTTGCTGAGATTTCCGCCCGGGCAGGCGGCCACCAGGATCATCCCCAGGGCCACAGAGGGTTGGGGCCTGAGGATCAGGGTGAGTACGAAGGTGAGGGCCGGAAGGAAAACAAACTGGGCGATCAAACCGATACCCGGCGCCTTGGGGGAAATCACGATCCTTTTGAAATCGGACAGCTTGAGGTCCAGTGCAACACCGAACATCATGAGTCCGATGGCGGCGTTGATGATAAACAGCATCTGTGGATTGAAGTTGAGACGGATCTGATCGACTGTGGTTGCGTCCATACGTCCCTCCCCTGCACGGTTTTGAGCGGATTGACCTGTGGGACCCGTCGGGGTGTGTCTCCCCAGGTGTCAGGTCTCGGGGTGTCAGGAGTCGATGTTTACTGAAACCTGTCGAAGATCCCGCTTGAGTGGGAAACACTGGCCACCCATTTGGCTGCGGCCGACAGGCCGCCTTATGCTTTATAAGCCCCCACGTTGGCGAGGGCGATACTGGCCGGGCTCACCGTGGTCGTATCGGTCATCACGTTGATGCATGTGGTCACTCCCGATTCAAAGGCCGCTTTAAGGGCCGGCCGGATCTCTTCCGGCCGCTCCACCAGTATCCCTTTTCCTCCCAGTGCCTCCACCATTTTGTGATAATCCACCCTCCCGATGTGGGTCCCTTCTTTAATGGCATGGCCCATGCGGATCTCCTGGCTGTGTCGGATCATGCCCCAGCCGAGATCATTGGAGATGACCACCACAATGGGGAGTTTTTTCCTTAAGGCCGTCTCAAACTCCATAAAATTAAACCCCACGGACCCATCTCCGGTGATCAGGCAAACCCGGGATTCAGGGTAGCGGAGTTTGGCCGCATGGGCGTAGGGCAGGCCCACGGCCAGAGAGCCGTATATGCCGTAGTCCAGGTAATGGCCCGGCGTTGGGACGGTTCGGGTCATCCCCATCCAGGTGGTGGTGTCACCGCCGTCGGCCACCACCACGTCGTCGGGCCGGTCCATGAAGGCATTGATCTCATTGGCCAGGCGCATGGGATGAATCGGCACCTTATCGCTTTCCCAGTCATTTTTTGAAAAGCCTTTACCCTGAGTATGGGCATTCTGCAAGGT
The DNA here is from genome assembly GCA_037382425.1 of Deltaproteobacteria bacterium. Lineage (GTDB taxonomy): Bacteria > Desulfobacterota > DSM-4660 > Desulfatiglandales > Desulfatiglandaceae > JAIPDZ01. The sequence continues at coordinate 6,207 of JARRPY010000003.1, read as the reverse complement.
GGTCACCCATGGGGAGAACCGTTCTTTGAGGGTTTCGCTGATGCCCTTCTCTCGAATGATCCGGTTGCACTCCGCCAGAAATGCGTCGACGTCGCTCACCACCCCCAGATCGATGCTCCGGTTTCTCCCGATCTCGGTCTGATCAATGTCCACCTGAATGATTCGGGCCTGGGCATTGAAGATATCACCGAACATGTAATACAGACAGATTCGGGTCCCCAGGAGGATGAGGAGATCGGTCTGGCCGTAGGCCGAAAATCCCGCGCCCGGCCGAATGGCCAGGGCCCCTTCAAAGCACAGGGGATGGGTGTCCGGAATCGTACCCCGACCGGACAGCGAGGTGAAGACGGGGATTCCCGAACCTTCAATGAATTCAATAAGGGAACGTTCGGCCCCCGACTGCCATACGCCGGTCCCGGCAATGGCCACGGGCCGCTCGGCTTGTCGTATCATGTCGATCACTTGATCCGCCTTTTCAAGGTCCACGGGTCTCGCCGTGACACTTGTCTTTATGTGACGCACCGTTTTGGGGTCCACGGCGGCGTTTAAGACGTCCACAGGGAGTTCGAGATATACTGGCCCCGGACGGCCGCTGACCGCGGTCCTGAAGGCCAGGTCCACGAATTCCGGTACCCGCTCCGTGTTGTAACAGACAACCGTCTTCTTGACCATTGGGGCGATTACCGGTTCCTGGGGCATGTCCTGGAGGTCCAGTTTTTCCTTGTTGTTGAGACCCACACACCCGGCGATCAGCACGAGGGGGGTATTGGAAAAATGGGCGCTGGCCACACCGGTCAGGGCATTGGTGAACCCGGGGCCTGCGGTGACCATAGCGACCCCCGGCTGCCGGGTCAGCTTTCCCCATGCCTCGGCCATAAATACCGCCGCCTGTTCGTGACGCGTGTCGAACAGGGTGATGGGGCTCTCCTCTAAATATTGATAGATGGGGGTGATGTGTCCCCCGCTCAAGGTGAAAATGGTTGTCACGTCATGCGCCAGGAGCGCTTCCGCGGCCAACTGGCCGCCGGTTACCGTATCCATATGTTGGTCTCCCCCTTAAAACTTTAGCTCACTTTAAGTATTTTAGTTCACTTTAGGCACTTTAATGACTATACCTCCATCAACTGGCCGCCGGTTACATTGATGGCCTGTCCTGTCATGTAGCCGGAAACATCGGATGCGAGATACGCGATCAGGTGGGCCACCTCCGCGGGATCGCCGATGCGACCCAGGGGAATGGTCTTACACATTTCCGCCTCCCTGGCCTCTGTGGTGGTATTGAACACCTTCGCTTCCAGCTCGAAGCGCCATTTTTCCAGATCGGTCATGATCTGGCCCGGGCACACGGCGTTGACCCGGATGCCAGCACCCACCAACTCCTTTGCCATGACCTTGGTCAGCATGATCACGCCGGCTTTGGCCACCGCATAGGCCCCGTTAAAGAGCGGCGGGACCTTGCCGGCCCGGGAGGCCGTGTTGACAATGCACCCTTTCCGCCCCATCATCAGGGGAAGTACCGCCCTGGAGACACGGAAGACGCTGTGAAGGTTGACATCGATGGTTTTCAGCCAGGCCGACTCGTCATAGGTGTGCACCGCGTTGGGCACGCCGAAGGATGCGCCGGCATTGTTGCAGAGAATGTCGATATGATCGAATTCCTCTTTCACCCTGTCCACCATTTCTGAAATGGTCTTGTGGTCCACCACGTCCACGCTGACGGCCCGGGTTGAAACGGAAAACTCATCCGCGATTTCCTCGGCAATGTGCGTCATTTCCTCCTCAGAACCGGTCCGAATCGTCCCGGTCTCGCCGTCCCCCTCTTTAGCCGGGCTGAAACGGCCGAGGTCGGCGATGATCACGTGGGTCCCGCAGGCAGCGAGTTGCCGCGCGATGGCATACCCGATGCCGCTCTTTTTTCCGGCCCCGGTGACCAAGGCGGTTTTGTCTTTCAGGTCTGGGTACATCGCGATTTTCCCCCTCTGTCAGATTGATGATGTCTGTTCCCCGCCATTCCATGATTCCAATATTTGATGGTGCGGTAAAAAAGTATGTTTTCGCGCTGAGGTGCAGAGACGCAGAGAAAAAAGTTTATTAATTTTAATAAGTTACCTTTGAGGTCCTTTCTATTCCCGGTCAAAGCGCGGCGAAGATCCCGCTGTCAGCGGGACGTTGCACGAGATTTTGGCTGTCGAACGGCGTTCGATAATCGATGGTTACTCTATTTATGAGTGTGAGTCAACTAAAATCGCGAGAAGATTCCGTTAAAGGGCACACGACCCCACAGCGTAACGTGCCGGTCCCATCGCAAGGGGGAAAAAGGGGGTGAGAGGGGTTAGTGTTCCATTTCCCATCGCCGGTTCAGTTTGTAGTAAATTCCTCTTTGTGCCATCAATTCCTCATGCGTTCCGACCTCACGAATCCGGCCCTGATGCATGACCAGAATCTGGTCCGCGTTCCGAATGGTGGAGAGCCTGTGGGCGATAATGAGGGTGGTACGGGTCTTGGCCATCCGCGCCACGGCCTCCTGGATGAGTCGTTCGGATTGCGGATCGATATTGGAGGTGGCCTCGTCAAGGATCAGTAGGCGGGGATTTCCTGCCAGGGCCCTGGCGAATGAGAGGAGTTGGCGTTCCCCGGCAGACAGAGACGCTCCGCCCTCTCCCATTTCGGTGTCAAACCCTTCGGGAAGTTTCTGGATAAAGGGGTAGGCATTGGCGGTGTGGGCCGCCTTGAGGATGGCGGTTTCATCCACTGCCGCCCTGCCGAGGGTGATATTCTCTCGGACACTTCCCGAGAAGATGAATACGTCCTGAAGGCAGAGGCCCACGGCGCGCCGCAATTCTCTCTCCGGCCATGTTTTCAGATCCATGCCGTCCAGCAGGATGGTGCCGTGGTTCGGATCATAAAAGCGTTCGGCCAGGCTCACCACAGTCGTTTTACCGGCCCCGGTAGCGCCGACAATGGCCGTGGTCTTCCCGGGTGTCACCTCGAAGGAGACATCTTTTAATACCGCCTTATGTGTGTCATACCCGAACGTGACGTCATCAAACACCAGATGCCCGGTCATGTCGGATGGGGCCGTTGCGGATTTGGATAGGGGAATCTCCGGCCGGAGATCCATATACTCGAAAATTCGCTCCGTCGAGGCCATGGCCAGCTGCATGATGTTGTATTTTTCCGATATATCCCGAATCGGCTTAAAGAACATCTGAATGTATCCGATAAAGGCCACCAGGGCGCCTAAGGTGAGTTCCTCCTGGATCACTTTGCCGCCGCCGTGCCATATGATAAGCGCCACCGCAAATGAGGAGAAAAGTTCCATCACCGGCATGAAGAGGGCGAAGACCCGGATTTGCTTCATGCCCGCCCGATAGTTTTCCCGGTTGATCTCGGCAAAGATCCGAGACTGAAATGTTTCCCTCACAAAGAGCTGGATGACCTGAATGCCGCTGATCCTCTCCTGCAGAAAGCCATTGATTTTTGCCACGGTGGACCGCAACTCCCGAAAGGCCTCTCTGGCCATGGAGCTGAACATGAAGGTCAACACAAAGATAAAGGGGATCAGCATAAAGCAAACCAGGGCCAGGCGCCAGTTGAGGTAAAGGATGATCATCAACGCACCGGCGAGGATGAACAGGTCTTTGAACAGGGTGACGAAGACCGATTTGAACATCTCGTTGAGGTTTTCCACATCATTGGTGAGACGGGTGACCAGCCGACCCACCGGATTCTGGTCGAAGAACCGGATGCCGTGGGATTGTATCCGCTCAAAAAGGGTCATCCGGATATCCCGCATGATCCGCTGGCCCGTGAATTCAAGCAGGTTATATTGCAAATAGCCGAAAACCAGGGACAGCATGAGCATGACGAAAAAGAGGCCGGCCACCAGCGCGACGCCGCGAATATCTCCCCCCCGGATTCTGATCAGTGTCTGTTTTGGAAGGGTGTTGAGTCGTTCAAAGGGGATCAACGCAGCGCCATCCGCCATTTGGTCCACGGTCCACCCTGGCGTGAGATCCTTTGCATCTGAATTGACCCGGTAAAAGCGTTTGGAGGTGATGATGCCGTCATTCCTGAGGTGGTGAAGATCCACCGGATCGATTTTCTTGAGATGAGTATTGGAGATGTAATAGACTCCCTTTTTCATGCTCTTTTCAAGCAGGGGTTTATACTTGCGTTCTACCTCCAGGGAGCGCTTCTCCGGCAGGCGATCCAGATCCACCCGATACCAGGAGGCCAAGATGTAGCGATCGATGGCGATCTTGCTCATGTAGGGGGCTGCCAGGTCGAAGAGGGTGATCAGGAGGGTCAGGAGGAGGCCTATGGTCATCCGCCTTTTGTACACCATCGCATAGGGGAACAGTCGCCGCAGGAGCCGGATGTTATACGGCTTTCCCAACTTCCCTTCCTGCATGTACCCGTAATCCCCGAACACCGTTGTATCAGGCCTCCGTTTCAAATGCTTCTTCGAGGAGTTGCGCTTCGTACAGGGCGGCATACCGGCCGGCCCGGCGGATGAGATCATCATGGGTCCCCTGCTCAACCAGGGCTCCCTCATGAAGGACCAGAATGCGGTCCGCCCGCATGATGGTCGACACCCTGTGGGAGACGATGAGGATGGTGCGGTTGCCGGGCAGAGATAAGATGCGGTTTAAAATCCGTTCTTCGGTCCGGGTGTCCACCATGGATAGTGCGTCGTCTAGGATCAGTATGGGTGCGTCCTTCAACACGGCCCTGGCAATGGTCAGACGCTGGCGCTGGCCCCCTGAGAGGCTGATGCCTCGCTCGCCCAGGAGGGTGTCCATCCCTTTTTGAAGGAGTTGCACTTCCTCCAGGACATCTGCGACGTGAAGCGCCTGTTTAAGGGACCTCTCGGAAATGCCCTCGCTGCCGAAGATCACATTGTTCCGGATGGTATCCGAGAAGAGGAAGACGTCCTGGCAGACAAAACCAATCTGTTCTCTCAGCCACTTTAAGGGAAGCGTCCGGATGTCCCGGCCGGCCAGGAATACCGTATTGGGGGAGACGTCCAGAAGCCTGGGAAGCGTCCGCAACAGCGTGGTTTTTCCGGATCCCACGCTTCCCACCAAGGCGACCGTTTCTCCGTGCGGAATGGTGAACTGAATATGGTCGAGCGCGGGCGCTTTCTGATTTCTGTACCGAAAAGTGAGTCCATTGACGGCAAGGGAGGCGTCTTTCAGCGGGGGATCGGTATTGCCTGCGAATCGGTGAAACATTTCCGACGGTTCAGGGTCTTTAATCTCCGGGACCTCAGCCAATACGTGATTGATCCGGCGCATGGCCGCGGATCCCCTCTGAAAGAGATTTGTGACCCAGCCCATGGCCATCATAGGCCAGGTGAGGAGATTCAGATAACTGATAAAGGCGACAAAATCGCCGGGTGTGATGCTGCCTAAGATGGCATATCGCCCCCCCAGCAGGATGACGATGGCCAATCCCGTGTTGGTAAAAAGGGTCATCATGGGAAAAAAGATGGCCAGGGTGCGGGCGAGGGTGATGTTTTCCGACACATACGCCTCACTCTGTGTCCGCACGTTTTCATGTTCCCACGGTTGTCCCCCATAGGCCTTGATGACCCGTATGCCGGCAAACACCTCTCGTATCTGCTCGGTAAGATCGGCGAATGTTTTCTGCACGGCATCGAATCCCTTTGACATCCGGCGGGTGAGCTTGCGGGTCAGAATGATGACCAGCGGGGCGGGGATCAGAGAAATGAGGGTCAGTTTCAGGTTGATGGATATCATGAACCCGATGGCCGCCATGCCGAGTACAGCCCCATCCACCAGGGCCACCAGGCCCATGCCGCTGGCCATGCGCACCGCATTGATATCGTTTATGGCCCGCGCCATGAGATCGCCCGTTTGGGTGCGCTGAAAAAATGAGAGGGACAGGGTTTGGAGATGTTGGTAGAGTCGATCCCTGAGCTTTCGCTCCACAAATCTGGAGTGCCCCAGAAGGAGATGTCGCCAGATGTACCTGAAAAGGGCAATGAGGAGGGCCAACCCCGCGATGATCAAGGCCTGTTTCGTCAGCACCATTGCCATGTCGGGTGCGGTCTGCAGGGTCAGGAGGTCGATGGCCTGTTTGATGATTAAGGGGATGAGAAGTTGGAGAAAATCCACAAAAATGAGGCTTAAAAGCCCCAATATCAGCGCCAAGCGATTCTGTACGAAATACGTCTTCAGC
>JARRPY010000002.1:2400-28504 GCA_037382425.1 Deltaproteobacteria bacterium | reverse complement strand
CACGGCCGCCTCAGCCGACATGGGGGACATCATCTTGAGTTTTTTAAACTCCTGCATGACCCGTTGATGGGCCTCCTTGGGCAGCCGTTTCCGCTTGATCTTCTTCTCCAGTTCGTCCAACTCGGCCTTGAAGTCATCCTTGGTGCCCATCTCCTTCTGGATGGCCCGCATCTGCTCGTTGAGGTAATAATCCTTCTGGGTCTTCTCCATCTGCTTTTTGACCCGTGTCTTGAGCCGATTTTCAAGACGGAGGATCTCCACCTCATTGCTGAGATCCGCATACAGCTTTTTCAAGCGCTCATTCAAATCCAGGGTTTCCAGAATCGCCTGTTTATCCCCCACCTTCAGGGCCAGATGACCGGCAATGGTATCGGCGAACCGTCCCGCCTCCTCAATGGAGGTCACCGCGGAAACCACCTCTTTGCCGATCTTGTTGTTCAGTTCCGCATATTCTTTGAAACTCTCGTTGATACGCCGCATCAAGGCAGTGGTTTCGGTGTCGGTTTCGACGGGGTCCTGAACCGGTCGCACCTCCACCATATAAAACCCCTGTTTGTCCATGAACCGTTCGATGGAGGCCCGATCTTTACCCTCAATGAGCGCTTTCACCGTTCCATCGGGCAGTTTCAACAGCTGAAGCACGGCACCCACCGTACCGAAGGCATAGATATCCTTCGGCGCCGGATCATCCACCTGGGCATCCTTCTGGGCCGAGAGAAAAATTTCCTTATCATTGGAAAGGGCGTATTCGAGGGCCTTGATCGACTTTTCACGGCCCACGAACAGCGGCACCACCACGTTGGGGAAAACCACCACATCCCTCAGCGGGAGCAGCGGAAAATAGAACTTATCCCCTCTGTCCTGCGCTTCCGGGGCATCGTTTGTTTTTTCGATTTGTGTCGTCATATTATTTTATCCATATTCGGCTTGGTTCTCGTACAGCAGCATGGGGGATTCCCCCTTGGTCACCACTTCTTCGTTGACAATGCACTCGCGAATCTCGGGAATGGAGGGGATATCGTACATGATATCCAGCATCACCGATTCCAGAATGGCGCGCAACCCCCGGGCACCGGACTTTCGCTCCAGCGCCTTCTTGGCAATGGCCATGAGCACCTCGTCGGTAAACTTGAGTTCCACGTTTTCCAGCTCAAACAGCTTTTTGTACTGCTTGGTCAGGGCATTTTTGGGAACCGTCAATATCTTCTTGAGGGCCTCGAGGCTCAATTCGCCCAGGGTGGCCAGCACCGGGATTCGCCCGATGAATTCCGGTATCAACCCGAATTTAATGAGATCCTCGGGCTGCGCCATACTCACCAGTTGACTGGTGTCCATTTCGCCTTTGCCCTTGATATCGGCCTCAAACCCCATCAGTTTACTGCCGATCCGGTTGGCCACAATCTTTTCTAAACCCGTGAACGTGCCCCCGCATATGAAGAGGATGTTGCTGGTATCCACCTTTACAAAATCCTGCTGCGGATGCTTCCGCCCCCCCTTGGGCGGTACGCTGGCCTGTGTCCCTTCGATGATCTTCAACAGGGCCTGCTGCACCCCCTCACCGGACACATCCCGCGTGATGGAGGGGCTGTCCGACTTGCGGGCGATTTTGTCGATCTCGTCTATGTACACGATCCCCTTGGCCGCAGCCTCGATATCGTAGTCCGCCATCTGCACCAGATTGAGGATGATATTCTCTACATCCTCGCCCACGTACCCCGCTTCTGTCAGGGTGGTGGCATCGGCAATGGTGAACGGCACTTTCAGTATTCTGGCCAGGGTCTGGGCCAGGAGCGTCTTCCCACAGCCGGTGGGACCGATCAGAAGGATATTGCTCTTTTCGATCTCCACACCTTCCATGTCCATCTTGTTGGCGATCCGCTTGTAGTGGTTGTGAACAGCCACCGAGAGCACCTTCTTTGCACGCTCCTGCTCAATCACGTACTGATCCAAAATGTCCTTTATTTCAGCGGGCTTAAGGAGTTGATCGGTGGTCTCCTCGTCTTCCTGGCTGTATTCCTCGGCAATAATTTCATTGCACAGTTGAATACATTCATCACAAATGTACACCGAGGGGCCGGCGATCAGCTTCTTGACCTCTTCCTGACTCTTTCCGCAAAACGAACAGAGCAAGTCATCATTGGTACCGTCATTTTTGCTCATAACCTTTACATCCTATTTTTTGGTTTTTGCATTCTCCTTCATTTCTCTCTTGGAAATGATCTTGTCGATGATGCCGTATTCCTTGGCATCTTCGCAGCTCATGAAAAAATCCCGTTCCGTGTCCTGGCGAATCCGCTCGATGTCCTGACCGGTGTGTTTCGCCAGGATCTGATTGAGGGTTTCTCTCATTTTCAATATTTCCCGGGCATGGATATCAATATCCGTGGCCTGGCCTTGTGCCCCGCCCATGGGTTGATGAATCATGATCCTTGAATGCGGCAGGGCATAGCGTTTCCCTTTGGCCCCGGACGCCAGAAGCAGGGCCGCCATGCTGGTGGTCTGTCCCATACAGATGGTGGCCACCTCCGGCTTTATGTATTGCATGGTGTCATATATGGCGAGCCCTGCGGTGACCGATCCCCCCGGAGAATTGATATACACATTGATCTCCTTGTCCGGGTCTTCGGATTCCAAAAACAGCATCTGGGCGATAATGGTATTGGCCATTTCATCCGCCACCTGGGTCCCGATGAAAATAATGCGGTCTTTCAGGAGCCTGGAGTAGATATCATAGGCCCGCTCGCCGCGACTCGACTGTTCGATTACAACAGGAATTAACATCTAAGTGTTTTCAACCTCCTCAACCGGTTTGTCCTGACTGAGCTTGCCCTTTTCCTTCTCGGAAATCTTGGCATGGTCAACCAGATACTTCAATGTTTTTTCTTCCAGCAAATGATCCTTCAAGGAATCCTCCTGACTCCTCGCCTCGTAATATTTTTTGAGGGTGTCGGCATCCTGACCTGTTCGCTGGGCCAGCTGCCGGTATCCTTCTTCGACATCTTCATCTTTTAAGGCGATCTCTTCCTGCTTGGCGATCTGGCCCAGAATCAGCATCTCCTTGACCCGCTTTTCCGAAGCCGGCCGCATCTCTTCCGCCAGTTTCTCTTCTGAAATACCGGCAGCCTCCAGACTGGATCCTCTCATTTTAAGACTGTTTTTGAATCGTTCAAGGGCGGTTTGAAGTTCCGCGTCCACCAGCACCTGAGGCAGTTCGATATCCACGCCTTCGGCGATCTTTTCGATGAGCCGTCCTTTCAGTTCCCGATCCACCCGCGCTTCTTCCTGAGTGGTCAGGTTCTTCCGGATTTCCGCCTTGAGTCCCTCCAGGTCTTCAAAATCGGCTCCCAGGCCCTTTGCGAATTCGTCTGTTAATTCAGGAAGTTGCAACTCCTTTATATCCAAAATCTTGGTCTTGAAAGTGACACGCTTACCCGCAAGGTTCGCGTTGTGGTGGTCCGCTTCAAAGTCCACTTGGATTTCCGGCTCATCGCCTTTCTTGGTTCCGATCAGGGCCTCATCGAATGTGGGATGCACGTCATTTTTCCCCACCCGAATCATTTGATTGGGCGATGTCACCCCTTCCATGGGTTCCCCGTTTTCGAACCCTTCATATTCGATTACCACGAAATCATCGTCACGAACCGGCCGGTCTTCTTCAATGGATTCGAGTTTTCCGCTGGATTCCCGGATCTCCTGAAGCCGATCTTCCACCTCTTTGTCCGTGATGACGAGCGTTTCCTTTTCTACTGCCACACCCTCATAATCCTTTACCTCAAATTCGGGGCGAACCTCCATGACGGCGGCATACTTAAACACCTCCCCTTGTTTCAGGGCTTCTTTCTCGAGTATGGGCTGGCCCAGCGGAAAGGCCTTGATTTCATCCACGGCCTTGGGGAAAGACTCACTGATCAATTCCCGGGTCACATCGTCCACGACTTGACCCCCGAAATACGACTCCAGGATCTTTCTGGGCACTATCCCCGGTCTGAATCCCGGGATTTTGGCCCGTTTTCGCATCTCCCCATAGGCCCGGTTCAGGCGCTTGTCCACTTCAGTTGCATCTATTTCAACAAGGAGTCGTTTCTTAACCGGGGAAATCTCTTCGACGCTGGTTTTCATGTTCTTCATCCTTACGTAGGCCTGTTCAGATCCCAGCCCAACCGCTCATCAACAACTTGCATGATGTATGCCAAAATCGTCCAACTATTTCCTGAACAGTGTAGATTAAGTTAAGGGTAAATTCGCTGTTTTCAAGCACAAACCCCTCTCCACCGCTGCCTCTATTCCTCTGAATCTGGTGCGAGAGAGGGGAATCGAACCCCTACGGGAAATCCCACTGGATCCTAAATCCAGCGCGTCTACCAGTTCCGCCACTCTCGCATATTAAACAGGTGATCCGCCATCATCCACAATTTCGGGGCGAAGTCAAGGATTTATGGCCTCCGAAGCCCCTTATGACCTATCGGTTCGCCGGGAAACAAGCCTGTTAGACACTTTCGAATCGCTCGGTGTATTCCTTTGAAAATCGCTTGATCATCCCTTCATCGGCAAAGCTGTAATAGCGGTTATTCCCGATAATGATATGGTCCAGCACCTGGATGGACAGCAGATTGGCCGCCCAGACCAGATCCCGCGTCAGCCGCCGGTCTTCGGATGAAGGCGCCGGGTCTCCCGAGGGGTGATTGTGCACGAAGACCAGGGCCGCCGCCTTGTATTCCAGTGCCAGGGTGACCACCTCACGCGGATACACCGCACTCCCCGTAAGGCTTCCCTGAAACAGATCCTGATCCACCATCAATTCGTTTTTACGCGTCAGAAAGAGGGCCTTAAAGACCTCCCTCTTGAGGTCCCGCATGGAATGGAAAAGGTAATCAAACACTGCCTGGGAGGAGTCAAAAAACGCTTTTCCCATGGCCCGGTCCTTCAGGTATCTACCGGCCACCTGATGAACCAGCTTGAGATAGAGGCCGTTCTTGGGGCCGATTCCCTTGATCTTGGTCAATTGATCCATGGGTGCGGAAAGCACCCCGGAAAGGCTCCCCAACGCCTTGAGGGCCTCCCGTGCGGCGAGTTTCAGATCGCCTCTCGGTGTTCCCAGGGTAAGGAGAAATTCGATCACTTCCTCATCGGAGAATCGCGCCAGTCCGCCTTCCAGGAATTTTTGTCGCAACCGCTCGCGATGGCCTTGGCCCCGTTTCTGCCATTCTCCCTTGTCCATTCTCCCATAACTCAATATGAGACCAAAAATGTGCTACTGGTTTCATAATTTACCAAACATCCCCAGAAAAATCAAGCGGCGGCCACTAAACATGGATGGAGGATCGTGTTCACCCATCACTTTCCTGGCGATGAAGATACGGCGGATGTCCGCGACATTAGAATTTCGAGATCATAGGACCCTATGCCAGGACAGGCACAGGGGAGCAAAGATATCCTGATGGAAAGCAGAATAAACACGCTATAACTTAAGACTGTAGGGGGGAAGCTGTGGTCTGAATCACCCTCCGGTGAACTGGTCGGGCGCAGCCGAGGGTGCTTTGGCTGAACAGGCGGTTTTTTTAATCCGGTTTTCCTCCTGACGATGCGGCCATTTCCACGGCTTCCACAATCTTCTTGTATCCGGTACATCGGCACAGATTGGAGGAAATGGACCGGATGATTTCCGGCCGGTCGGGGTGGGGGTTTCTTTTCAATAAGCCTTTGGCCGTCAGGATCATGCCCGGGGTGCAGAACCCGCATTGGACCGCTCCGTTTTCCATGAACGCCTCCTGCACGCGATCCAGAGTGGTGCCGTCCGCGATCCCCTCAATAGTGGTAACCTTCGCGCCCTCGACCTCCACGGTCAGCACGATGCACGACCGCGTGGGAAGTCCGTCTACGAGCACGGTGCAGGTCCCGCAGGCGCCGAGACCGCACCCTTCCTTGGTCCCGGTCAGTTCAAACCGTTCTCGAAGCGTCTCCAGCAAGGTCTCCGAAGGCTTGACCGTCACCTCCACAGGATCTCCATTCAGAATAAATTCGACGCGGCGATCTCCCATCATTCGGCTCCTTCCATGACCTGGTCCGCAAGCCTTCCCACCAGCACGGGAATCATTCGCTTCCTGTAATCGGGCTCGACCACCGTGTTTCCCACGGGCCTTACTTGCTTGAGCACCGCTTGGGCCGTCTCCATCACGGCCCGCCGCGAGAGTTTACTCGTTTCAAACACAATCGGTTTCGGCCCCAAGGCCCCCACGACCAGCCTGACCGTGCCATCCGCCAGGGTGATGGCCACGCCCAGGAGGGGATAGTCGATGGCACCCCGGACGCGCAGTTTCTCGTACCCGCCCGCGCCCTTCTTCTTCGGAATGAAGATGGCGGACAGGATTTCACTTGGTTGAACATCAAAAGGCCTGTCCGCCCGGTCGGAATAGAGATCCTCCAGCGGCATGCGTCTTACGCCCTCGGGTCCGTAAAATTCCACTTCCGCAGACAGGCTGCACAAGGCAGGGGCGTTATCACTTAAATAGTTGGCAAAGCATTGCTTGGCTCCCGGGACGGCATTACACTGCTCTCCCCCCATTTTCAGACAAAAGCCTTTGGACCTTCGCCAAAATTCCGACTGGTTGTAGAAGAGGCACCGGGTGTTCTGAAGCAGGTTACCGCCGATGGTCCCCCTCATTTGAAGGGACTCACACGACGTGGCCTCAAGGGACGCCCGAAGTGCCGGCGCGTATGCCCGGATCAGTTGGTTTTGTTTCAGTTCAAACAGCCTGGCCAGAGGTCCGATCCGGATCCAGTCCCCTTGATCCTCCACCCTTCTAAGCGAGCCAAGGCCTTTCAGGTCGATGACCGCTTGGGGCTTTTCCAGGCCCAGTTTCATGCGGGGAATCAAGTCGGTGCCTCCTGAGAGGTAAACGGCCTCTCCCTGAGACGCCTGATACAGACGCACGGCTTCTCCCATGTCCGTTGGGCGGTTATAGGAAAATCTTGAGGCGATCATGGCTTTTCTCCATCTTTTACGGCATCCAGCGCCCTCAGCACCCGGTCCGGGGTGAGGGGAAACTCGTAGAGCGGTACACCCAGTGCCCGATGAGCGGCACAGGCCACTGCGCTGTATGCATTCATGCGCGTGGTCAGCCCCCCCTCTTTGGCGCCGAAGGGCCCTTCGGGATCGTTGGAACACACGATCACGGTTTGGATCTCCGGCATGTCGCAGGCGAGCGGCACCTTGTATTCCAAAAGATCGGGATTGAGCAGCCGACCCTCGGTCCAGCGGGTCTCCTCCGTGAGAAGCGCGACGCCGGCCTGATGGATCGACCCCTCAATCTGACCCTCCACTGCCATGGCGTTGATGGGGTATCCACAGTCGTGGGCCGCAACAAAATGCGGAATACGGATTTTTCCGGTCTCTTTGTCCACATTCACTTCCGCCACAGAGCACCCGAAGGAAAACGTCCCCGCCATCTGACCGGAGGGATTCTTGATCCATTCCCGCTCAAAATCGATCTTCGGCATATACGCGCCCGTGGCGGCGATGGGGGTTCCTCTGAAAAACGCCTCCCGGACCACCCACCGCATGGGCATGGTCCTGGAGGGGTCTGTTTTCGATACGATGGTCCGGTCTTTCAGGTCCAGGTCTTCCACGGGAAGCGTCATCTTCTCCGCGGCGATCCTCAGGATCTGTCGTCTTGCGGCCTCACACGCGTGCTTCACCGCATTTCCGCCCACAAAAGAAGCGGCCTGGGAATAGGCCCCCGGATCGAGGTTGGTGGCCTCGGTGTCCGCATTGACCAGGTTGATGTCTTCCGCAGGGATGCCGAGCACCTCGGATGCGATTTGGACGGCCATGGACTCGTTCCCCATCCCCGTATCGCAGATACCCGAAATCACCGTTGCCTGCCCGTCGTCGTTGATCTTGACATAACAGGCGGATCCGGATCTGAACCCCATGGGAAAGCCGCACATGACGGCGACGCATCCCATGCCGATACCTTCCCCTTCTTTGAGTTTGGCTTGTTTGTCCGTCCACATGGCCCGCTCTGCCGCCTGCCTTATGGGCTCCTCGAGCCCGCCGCTGATAATCACGGATTTGGTGGCCGTCTCCTCCCCGACCTTGAGCCCGTTCTTGATGCGGATCTCCATGGGATCCATACCCAGGTCCCTGGCGATCATGTCCAACTGCATCTCGTTTCCGGCCAGGAAGGCCCGGCCGTGGGCGCCGTACATCCCCCGGATCCCCTTGTTAGTAATCACCCGGTAGCCGTTGTAACGGACGTTTGAAAACCGGTAGGCCTCCTCGTACACATAATAAGGGATGGAGGTGGCGATGGGGCCGGTACTGCTGTAGGCCCCGCCGTCATAGAGCACCTTGAATTCCTTGGCCGCAATGGTCCCGTCTTTCTTGACGCCGGTCTTGATGGTGGCGGTAATATCATGGATCTGTCGCGTGCATGCGGCGTTTTCCTCGCGGGTCAAGACCAGCTTGACCGGGCGCCCGGATTTTATGGCCAGGAGCGCGGTCACCAGGTCCCCCGGGGACACCTCGGAACGGGACCCGAAGTGTCCGCCCACGTGGATATGCCGCACCCGCACCTTGTTGAGGGGCATTTTCAAGAGATTGGAGAGGGCCTTGGCCCGCACATGGGGTCCGGCGTTGGGCATCCAGAGATCCAGGTAGCCGTTTCGATAGGCGGCCACCACCGCGTAGGGTTCAAGCGTGGAATAGGCTTCACCCGCTGCGTGGAAGGTGTCCTCCCGCACGAGATCCGATCCGGCAAAGGCCGCTTCCACGTCCCCCACTTCAATGTGGACATGAATGTTGATGTTGTTGGGGTACGCGTCATGAATCAGGGGCGCCCCTTCTTTCATGGCCTCCTCAGGCTCAAAGACCGCGGGCAGCGGTTCATAGTCGACATGGATGAGCTCAAGGGCCTCCAGGGCCGTTTCCTCGTCCACGGCCGCGACGCCCGCCACGTCTTCCCCCACGTACCGGACCTTGTCCACGGCAATCATGGGATGATCCTGGGTATACTTGAAGACACCCCATTTGACGCCGTGGGCATCGGCCGCCGTGACCACGGCCTTTACCCCGGGGAGTTTCATGGCCCGGCTGGTGTCGATATGGCGGATGATTGCGTGGGGATGGGGGCTCCTCAGCACCCTGGCAACAAGCATGCGGGGGAGCTTCAAGTCGGCGGTGAAAGACGCCTGCCCGGTCACCTTGGCCAGACTGTCCGTGCGGGTCATGCGCGTGCCGATGGTGGTGTATTCCCTGTCCATAAGCGATCCTTTCATGCATAAAGGCAAGGGACATTGCGGATTTCACCAAACCATACGTCTTGGGGGACTTGTGTGTCAATGGGAAAAGGCGACCCGCTCTGAAACCTTACGTGACGCCGATTGGGTCAACCGCTCAGGGGGGAATCCGTATAAACCGGCGGTCAGATCGCCACTTGGACCGGCCCCGCATCAACCACGCGGATCAGATCCTTGGGGGACAGACGGGCCAACAGCCCCCTTTTTCCCGCATTGATAAATATGGCGGGAAGTTCTGCAATCGAGGCTTCATAATACGTACGGATGGGCGTTTTCGTGCCGAGCGGAGACGTGCCGCCCACCCTATACCCCGTATGTTTTCGGGCCACCTCCGGTTCGCACGGCCGGATGGTCTTGACCTCGAGGGCCCGGGCAAAGGCCTTGGTGGAGACCTGCCGGTCCCCGTGCATGAGCACCATGACGGGATTCTTTTTCTCATCTTCCATCACCAGCGTCTTGATGACCTGGTGCTCATCCACATCGAGTTCCCGAGCAGCCTTTCCGGTCCCGCCCTTATCTTCGTAATCGTATGCGTGAAGGGTATATGAAACGCCGTTCGCTTTCAGCACGCGAATGGCCGGTGTTGCGGGGATTCTTTGTTTTGACATGGGCTCACCTCTCGTCCTTAACCGTACGCCTGGGGCGTTTGATTTACGGGTTTACTATTGAAGGACTCCGCAGTCCCGCCCCGGCGGGACAGGGAATGCGTTCGCTTTAAATTTTCAAACGTGACGCGAATACTCGGTGGCCTCTTCTTTTTACAAGAAGCTCGCGGACAAATTATTGCATAAAGCCTTTCGAATCAAGGGCCTTGTGCACCGCCCCTGACCCACCCAATACGCCGCGGCACAGAAGCGGGTCTACCGCTTTTTCATTGGCTGAGCATTTTTAGTAGTGAGAAACAGGGGTTCACTTCTCAGGTACATCCGTCTTTCCAACTCTCTGCCCCATCTCGGACCTTGACTCTTCATGTCCGGTCTGACATTAATGGCCCGTGGCCGAGGAGGGATGGAAATGGTCGAATTCAGGTACGCCAACACAGCTCGCGAGATGGAAGTTTATGGCTATGACTCGGTGGTGAAAAGTCACTGCCGTATGTGTCACGGCGGATGTGGTGTGCTGGTCTATGTGAAGGACGGCAAGGTTAAAAAAATCACCGGAGACCCGGACTGCCCCATCAACCACGGGACCCTGTGCAGCAAGGGGATTGCGGCATCCCAGCTTGTCTATCATCCGGACCGCCTCACCCATCCGGTGAAGCGGATTGGCCCAAAAGGGAGTGGGAAATGGGAACGGATTTCCTGGGACGAGGCCCTAGATACCATTGCCGAACAGATACTGGCATACAAAGAAAGGTTCGGTCCTGAATCCATTGTACTGGGATACGGCACCGGCAGAGAAAATGAGGCCGTGATCTACCGCTTCGCCAATCTGCTCGGGAGTCCCAACGTGCTGACCGCAGGGCATTTTTGCTACGGCCCCCGGATTGCCACCAGCATCATTACCTGCGGCACCAACCCGATCGTGGATTATGAGAACCATCCCCGGTGTATTATGGTGTGGGGCAACAACCTGGTGATCAGCAATCCGGACTGCTATAAAGGCGAACCATTCTCCGTGAGTCTCGATCAGGGGGCCAAACTCATCGCAGTGGACCCGAGGCTGACGCGGATTGCGGCCCGTGCCCATATATGGCTTCAGCTCAGACCCGGGACCGATACCGCCCTTGCCTTGGGCATGCTCCACGTCATCGTCAATGAAGGACTTTATGACGAATCTTTCGTTTCAGACCATGTCTACGGATGGGATCCGTTCGTCGAGCGCGTCAACGAATACCCCCCGGAACGGGTGGAAAAAATCACCTGGGTCCCCAGGAAAAAAATTATCGAAGCGGCCCGGCTGTTTGCCACCACCAAACCCGCTGCCATCCAATGGGGCGTGGCCATTGAGCAGCAGGTCAACTGCGCGGACAATAATCGGGCCTTGATGGCCCTGATGGGCATCACCGGAAACATTGATGTCCCGGGGGGACAGGTCCTGTTTCAACCGCCCCCGATCCGGAACGTGGGACATTTTGGCGCACACGCAAAGCTATCGGATTTTCAGCGGGAAAAGCGGCTCGGAGGCGACCGCTTCCGCCTGGCGGGCCGCTTTGCCATCATCAATCCCAAGTGCGTCTGGGATGCCATCCTCAAAGAAGACCCTTACCCGATCAAGATGCTCTTCTTTATCAGTTCCAACCCGCTCATGACCAGGGGAAACGCCCGTGAGGTCTACCGGGCCCTGAAAGCGGTGGACTTCATGGCGGTTTCGGATTTCTTCCTGACCCCTACGGCCGAGTTGGCGGATATCGTGCTCCCGGCCGCCACCTGGCTGGAGATGGATTATATCGGCGATTTCTGGAAACGGCATGGGTACATCCTCCCCAGGAGAAAGGTCGTTCAGGTGGGAGAATGCCGGTCCGACCATGAGATGCTCAATGATCTGGCCCATCGGGTGGGACAGGGGGACCACTGGTGGGACGACTTTGAACAGGCCCTTGATTGGATACTCGAACCCATGAACCTCACATGGAGAGAGTTCAAAGACATGGATTATATCCGGGGAGAGGTAAATTACCGGAAATACCGGACCAAGGGCTTTTCCACACCCACACGGAAATTTGAACTCTATTCGACCCTTCTTGAGCAGTGGGGCTATGACCCGCTTCCCCAATTCCATGAGCCGCCGGAGAGCCCCTACAACACGCCCGAACTATATGAGCGGTATCCCTATATCCTCATCACCGGGGCCCGGTCCCCGGGATTTTTTCACACCGAGAATCGGCAGATCCCTTGGCTGCGGGAACTCCATCGGGATCCCGTGGTCGAGATTCACCCGGATGCAGCCCAAAAGGAGGGGATCGAAGAAGGGGAATGGGTGGTGATCGAATCGCCCCGCGGGCGCGTGAGGCAGCGGGCCAAATACTTCAGTGGCATGGATCCGAGGATCGTGTCCGCCCAGCACGCCTGGTGGTTTCCAGAGAAGAAAGACCCGGGCCATGGATGGGATGAATCCAACATCAACATCCTGACGGACAATGCCTACACATCATGCGATCCGGCCATGGGGGCCACCCATGTGAGGACCCTCCTCTGCCGGATATATCCTGAAAACCCGGGTGGACGGGACATATGAGACCCTATGCCCTGATCATTGATCACGAATCGTGTTGGGGATGCAGAGCCTGTGAGGTGGCCTGCAAGCAAGAAAACCAATCTCCCGAAGGGGTGCGGTTTATTTCAGTCACAGAAAGGGGGCTGCGGCTGATCAACGACCCGCCCGACTTCGTGTTCCAGGTACAGGTCTGCAGGCACTGCGAAGATCCGGATTGTGTGGACGCCTGTCCTGAGGAGGCCATCGAAAAAAGAACCGACGGCATCGTGGTCTTAAACCAAGAGGCGTGTTTGGGGTGCGGGTCGTGTGTGGCGGTCTGCCCCTACGACGCCATTTCCGTCGACCCCCATAGCGGCTTGGCCGCCAAATGCAATCTCTGCCATCACCGCGTGGATGAGGGTCTCATCCCCGCCTGCGCCGACAATGTGTGCCTGGCCCACTGCATCTACTTCGGCGATCCCCACACCATCGAGAAGGCTGTCGAAGAGAAGAAAAGGAAGAGACAGACAAGGTGAAATGAATAAGCGGGCCATGCCGTTTCCCGTTTGCATGCGTCCGGATGAACAGGAGAAGGGGGCATTCTTTGTCCGTGAAGCTGGCTTTTTATTTCTGGGTCTTTGCGGGAGGGGTCATCGGCTCCATCCTGCGGGAGTTCCTGGCGCCGCTGTTCCCTGCACCCGTCCAGTGGCTGCCCATTTTGGTGATCAACACGGCCGCAGCGCTGATCATCGGATTTGTCTACGGCATTGAGCAACGTCTCCACCACCACCTCATGACCTTCTATGCCGTGGGGTTCTGCGGCGGTTTTTCCACGTTTTCGCACTTCAGCTATCAAACCGTCAGGCTGGTGGAATCGGGCCGGGCCATGTCCGCCATGGCCAATACGGTGTTGTCGGTGGCGGTTACGCTTGTCGCCGTATGGACCGGCCTGAGGCTGGCAAAGCGGGTGTATCACACCGCGCCTGGTTCAGATTAATCATGGGCATCACGCACTTTCTGATCTTCGGTTTAGGCGGCGGACTGGGGGCCATATCCAGGGCCTGGCTGTCGCGGGTGGTGGACAGCCATTTCCCTTGGGCCACCCTCGCGGTCAATGTGGTGGGGTCCACACTGGTGGGAATCCTGATGGCGCTTTTCGCCCAGAGCCATTCCCTTGGGGCCATGGACGAGGAACTGCTGGCAAACGGGTTCTGCGGGGGCTTCACGACCTTT
The DNA here is from genome assembly GCA_037382425.1 of Deltaproteobacteria bacterium. Taxonomy (GTDB): domain Bacteria; phylum Desulfobacterota; class DSM-4660; order Desulfatiglandales; family Desulfatiglandaceae; genus JAIPDZ01. Next base: position 14,839 of record JARRPY010000002.1, on the reverse strand, counting down.
TCCTCCTTCAGCTATCAAACCCTGACCCTGTTTCAAAACCAGAGACCCTTAAGCGGTAGCCTGAACATCCTGTTAAATCTCATGGCCGCCCTTTCACGTGCCTGGATCGGCATCCTGATTGGAGAGGCCCTGTTTCAGTAGATTAATTTATTGAAGCGCCCTATGGCGAGCTGGAGACCATCCGGGCACAGAACGTCCGGGTCCCGGCTATGGAGGAAAGAAATGTTCGATCAGCCCAAGTTCACTGCCACAAACATGGCCTATGTTCCCTACCGGGACACAGAACGGGCCACTCAATCGGTGCTGGATAATTTCCCGGAGGCCCCCACCCTGCCCGCACTCACCCGAAGCATCAAACACATGCTGGAGGGCATTCCCTGCCTGGTCTTTGATCGTGAAAAACGCAGGGTCCTATTGGATCCATCGCCCGGCAGAGAAGCGGAAATGGTGGCGTTTTACGATAGATATGAGGCAGGGGATCTCGACTATTTCGCCACCACTTCCGACACGGCCCCATGGTTTTTTGCGCTCCTCGATCGGTTAAAAGCGCAGGCACCAAAGGAATTGAAGTGGGTCGGTTTTCAGACTGCGGGGCCGGTGTTGCTGGCGGACGTGATCAAACAACCCGACGGCAATCCTTGCTTTCATGACGAGACGTTGCGCGATATCCTCATAAAAGCGTCGAGCATGAAGTCGAGATGGCTCGAAAAGAGGATTAAACAAGACCTTCCGGGCGTGGAGGTCATTGCCGGCCTTCCCGAGACCACCCTGATCAATTTTACCTCCGCCGGAGGTGGGGGAACACGGGAAGCCATCATCGATGCCATAGACCGGGGCTTTGAAGGGCTGACGTGCCTGAAGTGGATTCATTGCTGCGCCAATATCGACTGGACCCTCCTCACCGACTCGCAAGCCGACGTGATCAATTTCGACGCCTATCAACACGCCGATAAGATTGCGCTCTATCATAAAGAATTTAAGGCCTTTCTGGAGCATGGCGGGATGCTGGCCTGGGGCATCGTGCCGGTCACCGACGAACTCATAGCAGAGGAGAGCGTGCGGGGGCTGGTTGAAAAGCTGGAGCGAGGGATCGGTCTTCTTGTCCGTCAAGGAATTGACGAGGAGATGATCGCATCGTCATCCTGGCTGATGCCCTGCTGCGACACCGTGTTGATGACGCCCGAAAACTCGGATCGCGCATTTAAGATGACGCGTGAGATATCCCAGCTCATGAAAGCCAAATACGGGTTTAGTCATACATAATGCTCTGGCATCCTCGCAATGATATTTCACCGTACGCTTTGCTGAAGAGAAGCTCCCACAATACATAAATACGTCGAAAAAGATGGAGACGGAGATCCGGTATGCCCGAAGTAGACCTCAGCGTGATTGGGAAGAAGACCGAACCGGTCGTCTTCAAGTACACCTGGAAGGATGTTGTCCTTTATGCCCTGGGGGTGGGGGCCTCGGCCGATGAGCTCTCCTTTGTGTATGAAAACGCCCCCGGCGGGTTAGAGGTGTTGCCGAGCTTTTGCGTCGTGCCCGCCATGAAGGCCTACCCCTATATCGGTGAAAACATCGACTATTCCCGATTCCTACACGGCGAACATCGGATCCGCCTCTCACGCCCGATTCCGCCCGAAGGGGAACTCGTCCAGGTCGGTGAAGTGACCCACATATACGACAAGGGAAAGGGGGCGCTGTACCATATTCAAATGACGGGAGAAACAAAAGACGGAAAACATGTCTATGACGTGAAGTGGGTCGCCTTTTATGTGGGGGCCGGAGGGTTTGGAGGGGACCCGGGTCCCAAGTCGGAAACAGTGACGCCGCCGGAGGGAAGGGAACCCGACTTCAGCATCTCTTATCCGGTTGCTGCAAATCAGGCGGCCGTCTATCGGTTGAGCGGTGATCTCAACCCGCTTCACCTGGATCCCGCGGCTGCGGCCCGAGGGGGGTTCGACCGGCCTATCCTCCACGGACTCTGCACCTACGGGTTTGCCACCCGGGCCATCGTGAACGGGCTCCTGGACGGCGATCCGGCCCGTCTCAAGGAGTTTGGTGTTCGTTTTACCCATGTGGTTTACCCGGGAGACACCCTCACCACCCAAGGATGGAAGGATGAAGGGCAATACATTATCCAGGTGAAAAGCCAACGCGCCATTGTTTTGAGCAACGCCGTGGCCAGAGTGGAGGGATGAGAGCGGTAGGGGAGATACTGGAAAAGAGAGACCGGCGCTATCTGAAACTGCTCGATTATCTGGAAAAGACCAACGCCTTTGAGGCTGTCTGATTTGGGGAGCTTCGGCTACAGGCGATCTCATCCGGAGGAACCAACATGCCGAAATCCTCCATTTTAGCGCAACGACTGAACAGGATACTTAAGGCGGTTGCCCTGGAAAAACCGGACCGGGTCCCCGTTGTCCTGCAATACTCCGGGTTTGCGGCATATGTGACCGGCACACCCATGGCAGAGTATATCGAGAGCCCTTTGAAAGCCACGGAGACAATGATCCGTGCCTATGATCTTGTGGGTGACGGTGATGCCATAAACTATGGAACCTTTTCACCGTACGGGCTTTGCCATCTTTTCGGTTCAAAAGTAAGAGTGCCGGGACTTGAATTAGCGGATAACGAGATGTGGCAAGTCTTGGAGACCGAAATGATGACGCTCGAAGACTATGATCGCATCCTGAACCTGGGTTGGCCGGACTATTTCCGAAAATTCATGAATGAACGGGTTTTGGACGACGTTCCGCCGGAAAAACTTGCATCGACCCGGAAACGCGTGGACGTGAAAGGAAAATGGGCCGTGCACGGCGTTCCGGTCTTGGCCGGAGGCGACGTGACCACACCCATCGAGCTTTTGTCCGGGTCGAGTTCCCTTGAGACAATTTCCAGGTATATTTACAAAATTCCAGACAAAGTGGAGGCGGTCATGGAAGCAATGGTTCCTCACTTGGCCGCTGCTGCCATCCGGCGTGCCGCCGGGCTCGGTTACCCGGCAGTCTGGGTCGGCGGCTGGCGTGCCGCGCCTGCCATGCTCTCGCCTTCCATGTGGGACCGTTTTGTTTGGCCATACTTCAGAAAATTGGTCTATGAGGTGGTTGACGCCGGCCTCATTGCCCTGCTTCACCTGGATTCAAACTGGGACCGCGAACTGGTCCGCTTCAGGGAACTGCCTGAAAAAAGATGCATCATGGCGACCGATAGGGAGACGGATCTTTTCAAGGCAAAGGAGATCCTGGGTGACCATATGTGCCTCATGGGCGACGTTTCCGCCACCATGCAATGCCTGGGCAACAGGGATGAGGTCTACGCGTACAGCACCCGTCTTATTCGGGAATTGGGTCCAGAGGGCTTCATTCTCCAGTCCGGCTGTGACATTGCGCCGAATGCCAAATTGGAAAACATACAAGCCATGGTGTCCGCAGCCACAGGAAAATAGATGTAATAAACACACGGAGAGCGAAAGGGAAACGTCCAAAACGAAATGGCACCTCCTCGTAAACCCGCTATGTCACCTCACACAGTAACGGTCAACAGGAGATTTTTTCCCTATCTCAAGCTAAACAGAATAACTTAAATCGCTGACGGGATAAACCGGAGTTTCCGGATGGTGGAGTTTTTCAGTCTCCACCCTCTCTTCGGATTCGCGGAAGGGCGGCTCACCGGTTTCCCGAGGCCATCTGCGCAGCCTCAGGCAACCGCCGCAGCTTGAGCATGCTCCAGATGCCGAACACGGGCCCGGGCGCGAGGACCACAAAAACCCATTCCCACCCGATCATGTCGGCCAGTGGCGGTATGATGCGGATTGAGACCAGGGTCAACAGAAATCCGAGGGTGGTTTGAACAGTGAGGGCCGTGCCCACGTAGCGCGGATCGGTGAGCTCACTCACGGCCGCACTGAACTGAGCGCTGTCAGAGACCACAGTGAATCCCCAGATGAGGCAGAGCAGTGTCAATAGACCCGGATTGGAGAAGAAAACCCCGGCACACAGGGCGCAGCTGCCCGACAGGATCAGGCTGGCTACCGTGACCCGTGATCGGCCCAGACGATCGGCAAAGATGCCCCCCACCAGGCTGCCGAACGCACCTGCGGCAAGAGCGGCAAAGCCGGCCAGGCGGGCAGACAAGGTGCTCCACCCGGCCGCACGATAACTGAAAATCAAAAAGATGGGGACCCACGTCCACATGCCGTACAATTCCCACATATGACCCAGGTAACCGAAATTGGCCAGCCGTGTGGGCCTGTGGGCGATCACCCGGCCCGCAAAACGCCAGTTGAATGGGGCCACTCCTGTGAGGAAGGGGCCGGCATTCACCCCGGCGCCCACCACCCCGGCACCCAGGGCGGCCAACGCGGAACTCACCACGAGTATGGTGCGCCAGGGAGGCATCCCATCGCCCCCCAGAAACGGAAGGGCGTTCAGCAGGTGCGGAACGGACTTTCCCAGAACGATACCCCCCACCAGCAAACCGATACCCAGTCCACGGTCTTTTTTGCACCATGTTGCGGCGAGTTTCATGCCGGGCGGGTAGGTGCCGGCGAGTCCCATGCCGGTACCAAAGCGCAACATCAGGGTGAGTGTGGTGGAATGGCTTAGAAGTGCAATGCCCGCATTCGCTGCCGCAGCCATCAGGGCACTGACCGCAATCAAACCGCTGGCAGGAACGCGGTCGGGGAGGTTCAAAAGAGCGCTGAGGAGCGCACCCACCACAAAGCCGACCTGGACACTCATGGTCATCCAGGATTGATCCGCGCCACTCAGGTGCCATGCGGCTGTCAACTGGGGCAAGATAGCGGAGGCGGAGAACCAGAGACCGAAAATGAGAATCTCCCCCATCATCAAGAGGAGAAGATTGCGCCATTTTTCAGCAGCCGAGATCGGCATTTGATCGAGGTTGTGATCCTTTGTCATCATGTCGCCCACAATGTCCTCATATCTGCATCGTCGCCGGGAAAAGGATATATCCCACCGTCTCATACAAGTCTGTATCCCCAAAGATTCTTTTAAAAGATCCTGAATCCCTTCATCATTGTCAATCCATTTCTAATATTGGAGGGAGCTTTCAGAGGTTCTAAGACACGCAATACGCCGCGAATTTTCTCTTGCGATAGCAAGCGCTTTGTGGTTGATTTGGACCGTTTTTTATCCGAGGAGGACATGCCATGGATTTCACCTTATGTAAAAGAATCGCCGAGAATATGGCCCGAGTGGTGGTCGGCAAATCAGATGCCGTGGAACTGGTTTTGGTGGCCCTGCTGGCGGACGGTCATATCCTGCTGGAAGACGTACCGGGTGTGGGAAAGACCCTGATCGCCAAGACCTTTGCCCGGAGTTTCGGGGGAATCTTCAAGAGGGTCCAGTTCACGCCCGATCTCCTTCCCGCAGACATTACCGGTTTCAACGTCTACAACCAGAAAAGCGGTCAATTTCATTTTCAGGAGGGACCGGTCATCACCCATATCCTCCTGGCCGATGAAATCAATCGGGCCATACCCCGGACACAGGCCAGTCTGCTGGAGAGCATGGAAGAGCGTCAGGTGACCGTGGACGGCGCCACTTACACCCTGCCCAGGCCCTTTTTTGTCATGGCCACCCAGAATCCCATCGAACTCGAGGGCACCTTTCCCCTGCCCGAGGCCCAGCTCGACAGATTCCTCCTCAAAATCCATGTGGGATATCCGGATAAAGTGGAAGAGCTCTCCATGCTCGAGCGGTTCCGGACCATAGATCCCCTGGCTCAACTCGAGCCCGTGGCCACTGCGGATGATCTCGCCCGGATGCAGGAGGCACGGCGTCACATCCATATCTCAGGGCCGGTTAGGGAATATATCACCGATATTGTCCGGGCCACGAGAACCAGCAGGACCTTCCGCCTGGGGGCCAGCCCCAGGGGGTCCATGGGGCTCATGCGTGCGGCCCAGGGCCTTGCGGCCGTTCGTGGCCGGGAATATGTGTTGCCGGATGATATCAAATATCTGGTGCTTCCGGTGCTGGCCCACCGCCTCATCCTCAAGGAAGCGGAACAGTTGCGCGGTCAGACCGCCGGGCAACTTCTCGAGGAAATCATCCGTGACATCCCCGTCCCCACCCCCACCCAATAAAATGACGACCATGCCCCTTGATGAGGAGAGACCCGCATCGATCTTTATCGTTCCGTTTGTCCAGCTCTTCGTGGGGGGACTCTTCTTTATTTCCTTGTTGTATGGCTTTTTCGACCTCATCCTCTTCACCGGGGTTCTCCTGGGACTCGGCCTGGGCGCGTATATTTGGGGCCGCTTGAGTCCTGCCAAAATGGCATGCCAGTTGAGCGTCGATCGGCAGAAGGTCTTTCCGGATGAAGCGGTGGACTTGCGCATCCGGATCGTCAATGCCAAGGTCCTGCCGGTCCTGGCCCGCATATCGCTTCAAGTGGAGAATGCCCTGATGGCGGACGACCCCAATGAACCCGCCGATGCAAGCGCATGCGGGCTGCTCTGGTTTCAGAGCTGTCGGTTTCAGAGGCGGCTCTCCCCCCGGCATCGGGGCGTCTACAAGATCGGTCCGCCGAGCCTGACCGTGGGAGACCTTTTCGGCTTTTACCAAAAGGACAAACGGCTCGGGTCATCCGTCGAGATGGTGGTCTATCCCCGTCTCGTGGGCGTCAGGCCCATCTCTATGACCAAGAGGGAGTTCTATGGCACACCCGGGGTGAGAAGCCCGGTGGAAGACCCTGTCTATGTCTATGGGACCAGGGATTATCAGCCGGGCCGTCCGGTGCGGCGCATCCACTGGAAGGCCAGTGCGCGTCACCATCGAATTCAGGAAAAGCTGTGCGAACCCGCGGAGCAGGAGAAGGTGATGCTTCTCCTGGAAGTGGGCCGGTTCATGGAGGTCGGGGCGGTTAATGCCTTCGAGCGGATCATTGAAACCGCAGCCTCCCATGCGGTGAGCCTGGCCCGAAAGGGTTATGCCGTGGGGTTCGCCACCAACGGCATCCCTGAAGGAACCGGCGCTTCCATCATACCCATTACCCGAAGCCCGGCTCAACTCTCTTTAATCCTCGAGGTCTGTGCCAGAGTAACAATGACCCCCAAAGGCAGCCTCACGGATATCTTGTCGAGGGGATACCCTCTGCCTTGGGGCGTGAGTTGTCTGGTATTTTCATACGAACCGGGCGAGGCGACCGCTCGGATCGCCATTGCCATGCGAAACAGGGGCATTCCCACGGTTTTTGTTCATGCCCAAAAGGGGGCCGATGAATTCTGGAATTGGGAACCCATGGCGAGCAGCACCCACTATCGCATGGATGAGGTGCGCACCCTGAAGGGCGATGACCCATGACCATACACCGGGCGGGGTTCCTGATGATTGCCTGCGGCGCCATGCTGTTGTGCTGGGTCCATGCCTGGGCCGCATTTGTCATGCCCACGCTGGGGTACCGCCCGTTTTCTCTGATTGAAGGGGCGGTTATCCTTGCACTGGCGGCTACCGTGACGCGGTTGCACCGGGGTCGGGGCTGGCGGATGATATGGATCATCGGCGTGCAGACCCTCGGGGTCACATGGGCCGCATTATGGATGGTCCACAGTCGGTTTGAATGGCCCGCTTCATTCTGGTCCATGGGCTGGGTGGCGCCATTTGTGGCACAAGCACACGGCCTTGTGGAGTGGATGGCGATCCTGTTGGTTCTCTTTTGGGCGGCCGTCTTGTGGATAGGGGGGATCAAGCTCGCCCTCAAGAGGCCCGATCGTCTGACCATGGCGTCGCGGTTCGACCTGGGGACGGCGGCGTTTCTGGCCCTGTTGCTCATCCGGCTCTTGATGATCGCAAAGGGCGTGGCCATTAATCAGGGTGAACTCCGGGACATGAGTTTCATCGCCTTTTTCATGTTCGGTCTCCTGGCCATGGGCATGGCCGGACGCGGCGACCCCGGGAAAAAGGATTATGTGACCACCTACCGGGGGGCCGGAGCGATCCTGGGGTTCACATTTCTGGTGCTTCTTCTGGGGGGAGGCCTATTGGTCCTCTTTCTCCCGTCCTTCATGCGGGCCGCCGAGTTCGGTCATGAGGTGCTCAAGGCAGCGGCAAAACCCGTGGTCCCGGTCCTCATCGGCATGCTCCGTTTTGTGTTGGTCAGGGGGTGCCACATGGCACCCGAAAAAAGCCGCTCTTCGGGCGGAGACCAAACAGATCCCCTCCTCCTAACCGAAGCCGGGAAAGGACCGGGTCTTCTCCATGATATCCTGAAATGGGGGGCCCTGGGCCTGGGATGCGTGATTTTGCTGAGCATCATCGGCTTTATTTCCTACTATCTGATCCGATGGCTTTTATCCAGAAAAGGGGCGGATACAGAGAGATCCTCCCTGTGGGAGCGGCTCATGCGCTGGATGTCCACCCTTTCAGACGTGATCCGCGCCTTTTTCGGCGATATGACAAGAAAGAGAGGAAAACAGGGGCCGGTCGTATCCCTCTATACCCGCCTGTTGCGCTGGGGGGCCGGTTGCGGCCTGCCTCACATGCCCGTTGAAACCCCGCTGGAGTATGGGAAGCGTCTTTCGTACCAATTCCCTGGACTCACATCCGACATCACCCTGATTGTGGAACGCTTCAGCCAGAGCGTCTATGGCGGTGTTTCCCACGATAAAAACGAACTGGACCGCCTGCGGCTGGCTTGGCAGAGGCTTCGAAGTCCACGCCACTGGCCCGCCCGCTTCAAGACTTGGTTTCTCTCACCGGGCGCATGAGCACCGCGCAACAGGCGGCGTCATCAAAACGCGGCCAACGGCCGGCCGAAATCGTGGGTCATGTGTTCGTAGACCGGGGCTCCCAGGAGGAAAGTATAGATCTCATCCGCCTTTTGGGGGAGATCGACATCCTGGAAACGATCCGGATAAAGGACCTTGCCGGCCGCATACGCATCCACAATGGCCGTTCCCACGTTGGCCACATAATAGATAAACGGAAGGAGCACATACACCCGGTTGTTCTGAAACGCTTTCAGTGCCCCATAGAACTCGGGTTTCTTTTTAAAGTCCTGCTTAACCAGCCCGTATCCGGTGCCGTCCACGAAAATAATGTCCGGATTCCACATGAGGAGTTGTTCCCGGTCTATAAACAGGTGGCTTGTCTTGGACATGCCTGCGGTCACGTTGTTGGCGCGGACCCATTTGAGCGGCAGGTAGGCGGGATCGGTGCTTTCAATCCCTTGAAGGCCCCGAAAGCCTAAACCCCCGACATAGACGCTGGGCTGTTTGGCCGGGTCGATGCCTTGGGTCCTCTCCAGCAGATCCGCTTTTGCCCCTTCTATAAAATCAATCACCGCACCCGCCCGATCTTCCTTTCCCAGGATCCGCCCCGCCACCTTCAAAGATGCATAGAGTTTTTCATTGAAGGCCGGAAAGGTGCCATAGGTCAGGATCACCACGGGAATGCCGATCTTACTCTGCAGGGCATCGGCTGTGGCGGGTTTCATATAGGTGGCGAAGATCACCTCGGGTCTGACCTTGAGCACCGCCTCCAGGTCCGGCTCCTTGTCGAGATGTTGCGGCCCGCCCGGACCGATGACGGGTAACGCCTTCAGATCCGGGCTGGCGATCCAGTAGGGCCGTCCCGTGGGGCGAACCTTTTCAAAATTCTCGATGCCCGCTACCTTGCCTCTGGCATCCAGGTAGCACATGATGCGCAGGGCGCCCGGGCCGATGGCGATAATGCGCTTCGGATTCTCGGGGACCGTCACCTTTCGCCGGCCCATGTCCGTAATGGTGATGTCTTCAGCCGCAAGCACCGGAATCTGAAGAACGCCGGACAGACATAACCATAAGAGCAACAGAAACGGTATCTTCTTCATATGGGTTCTCCTTATTATCTTGAAACCTTCGGGGACTTACGTGTGATCCTGTTTCTCGGAAGCGATGGACGCCGATGTCCCGTTCAACGCCACCACAATGGGATAGCCCTGGACCTCACCCATAGCCACCGGCACCCCGTAGACATCCTCCACCGCCTCGGGCGTGATCGCCTCCCTCCGGCCCAGGGTATGGACGCGGCCGTCCTTGAGCATCAGGAAGCGGTCCGCGTACCGAAACGCCAGGTTGATGTCGTGTAAACAGATGACGGCGGACAGCCCCCGGGCCCTCACCGCCTCCTGGACCAGTTCCATGACCTCCAGCTGGTTTTTGAGATCCAGGTTGCTCGTGGGCTCGTCCAGGAGCAAGAGGTCCGGCTCCTGGGCCAGGGCCCTGGCCAGGATGACCTTTTGCATCTCGCCGCCGCTCAGTTTACTCATGGGACGCATGGCCAGGTGGTCCAACCCCATCTGCTTGAGGGTCTTCTCCACCACCCTCAGATCACGCCCCTCCGTTTTCCATTTCATGTAGGGCTTTCTCCCCAATAAGACGGCGTCGAACACCGTCAACTCTCCTTCCTCATAGCGCTGGGGGACATACCCCATATGCTGTGCAATCTCCTCACCCTTCATGTTCAGGATGTCCTCGTCGTGAAGACGAATGGATCCCCCGCTCACTTTGAGAATCTTGTTGACGCACTTTAAAAACGTGGACTTTCCGGCCCCGTTTACCCCCAATACGGCCATGATCTGTCCCCGGTCCAATTTGAGATGCATGTCCTTCAAAATGGGGCGTCCATTGTAGGCGAAACGGACATCGGCAATGGTGAGCATCATTTTCCCTGCTCCTTTATCAATAGGTACAAGAAGAGCGGCGCCCCCATGAAAGAGGTGATCACCCCAACCGGAAGCGTCCCGGACCCGATCAGAATCCGGCCCACCGTATCCGCCAGTAGGAGCAAACGCGCCCCTATTGCGCAGGAAAAGGGAATCAGGAGGCGATGATCCGCTCCCACCATGCGCCTGGCGATGTGAGGCGCCAAGAGCCCCAGAAAGGCGATGACCCCGTGAAAGGCGGTCACCAGCGCGGCGACCAAGGCCGCCAGGAGCATCCCCCACCGACGAACCCGTTCCACCTCCACACCGATACTTCTGGCCACATCTTCCCCCGAGGCCAGGGCATTGAGGCTCCACCGATTCAATACGAAATAGAGGGTGACCAGCGCCGAGGCCCCGGTCATCCATCCGATCTCCTGCCAGTTGGACCGGGACACATCGCCGAATGTCCAGAACACGATGGTGGCGATCTCCACCTCTGTGGCGAAATACTGAATCAGGATGGTCCCGGATACGAAGAGGGAGGAGAGGGCCACACCGGCCAGAATAATGGACCCGGGCGACAGCCGCCTGAGCCGGGAGAGGGCCAGGATAATGACGGTAGCCGTCATGGCCCCCAGAAAGGCAAAGAAGGTGACGGAAAACAGGTTCTCAAACCATATGAGCACCGAGGCCGTGGTCCTCAGCACGCTGCTCTGGAGGGTCCCCGCTCCCAGACCCACAATGGCGAGGGCCGCGCCGAATGCCGCGCCGTGACTGATCCCCAGGGTAAAGGGAGACCCCAACGGGTTCCTGAGGAGGCATTGAACCGCCACCCCGGAGATGCCCAGGCCCCAGCCCGCCACAATGGCGGCCACAATCCGGGGCATTCGAATATTCCATATGACAATGCTGGCCGCTCCCTCCTCATAGCCCAAAAGGGCACGGATAATCTTAAGTGGGGACAGGGTGTAACTCCCCGCCCCCACGGCATAAACCGTAAGGATCCCCAAGAGCACGAGCAGGCCGAAAAAGAAGAGGACCTTCTGTCGGACCATCCCCGTATAGGCGTCCACCAGAGAAACTTCAGTGGGTTTATCGGGATGAACACCCCGCCTTTTTTTCAAACCCCGCCCTTTTATTGCGTCTATTTTGGCCGACCTACTGGGACTCATATTTCTTTTTAAATGGATCTTTTCCATTGGGAAACATGGCGGAAAAGGCCTCGGATACCCCCAATTCCTTTAAGGTACAAAAATTCATGCCCTTCCTGCTGCCCGTCATCAGAAGCGGGGCCGCCTTCTCAATGTCTAAGGACCCGTCCGCTTTCAGGACCTCGTCGGCCGCCTCCAGACGGAGCACCCTGCCCACGATCAACACATAATCGCTCTCCTCATATTCGTGCACCAGCGCACATTCCATCCAGGCATAACACCCGGCGATCCCGGGTGGTTTCACCACCTGAGAAGGCCGCGATTCAATGCCCGCATCCTCGAATTCATCCACCTCAAAAGCGGTGTGCCGGGCCGTGGGGATGACCTTGTCTTGTAGGGCCACCCCGGCCATATTCAACACGAACTCGCCCGTCTCCCGGATGTTTTTCAGGGTATCGCGCTTTTTAGCGGAGGCCGCACAGATCAGGTCGAGGGGCCTAAGTACGGGCATCACACAGGACCAGGGCGCGATATTTCGAATCCCATTTCGGCTGATGGTGGAGATCAAGGTCACGGGCAAAGGCATCAGGCCTTCGCGCATAAACGGTTTTAAGCGCAAGAAGTCCTCCTTTCGC
>JARRPY010000002.1:0-2395 GCA_037382425.1 Deltaproteobacteria bacterium | reverse complement strand
ACCACGAAAGCGTGTCCCTTTAGGGAAATCACCTTCGTGGTGTTTGATACGGTCTTCGGTTACAAATGGTGTGTCGGTGAGGCGCCTGGCCCCGATGAAGCTTCATGCTTCAGCTTTGCCCATATGCTATCCATTATTCCGCTCCTTGTCAAGAAAGAAAGGTGACGGCTGAAAATTTAATCGTTGATACTTGAAACCCGGGTGTGCTATGTATAACTTTTCAAAATAGATGAAGGATCTTGCTTTCAAGCAAGTTCAGATTAAATTATATGATCATTATTAAACTTATTCTATTTACCCTCGCCCTCATCCTCATCCAGTTTTTTGATCCGCAGCGCGCCTTTGCCTGGGGGCCGGGGGTGCACACGGCCATCGCCCTGAGTTCCCTGGATGCGGCCAAGTGTATTCTTCCGTCAATCGCCAGGGTCATCACGGCATATCCCATCGAATTCTTGTACGGGTCCCTATCCGCCGACTTTTTTATTGGAAAAGGGAAGCGAAAACGGCGAAACCCGCACGACTGGGAAGGCGGATTCCGATTCCTTGAAAAGGCTGTGGATGATCGGGAGAAGGCCTATGCTATGGGATTCCTTTCGCACCTGGCCGCGGATGTTATCGCCCACAACTACTATGTCCCCAATCTCATCAGCACCTATCCGGGCAAAGGGAATATGGGGCACCTCTTTTGGGAATTGCGGGCCGATTACGTGGTGGGGTCCGGCTATACGCGGATCGCCAAAGGGATTCTGGCCATGGACCACCAGGTCTGTGACAACCTCCTCAAACTTATCGGCGGGAAACGAAAAAAGGGGCTTCGCACCAAAAAGCGGTTTTACACCCAGACCGTCCGTTTCTCGGATTATCTCTACACCACGCGAGATCTCTTTTTTGAACCCAAACTCAAGGTGTACAGGGGTCAGGCCTTTAACAACTATCTCGCGGTGATGGTGGACCTGGCGTGTCGACTGGCCAAGGACCTTCTGACCCATACCACCGCCTCTCCCTGCCTGCTTCATGACCCCATGGGGCGAAAAAACCTCCTTCTTGCCAGAGAAAGAAGCACCTTCAGGCGGTTGTTCACCCCCAGCAGTCACAGCCGCCGATTCGACGTAAACGAAGATTTGCTCTCTCTATGAACATCATCCGTGTCCTTCCCGAACAGGTGGCGTCCCAGATTGCAGCCGGGGAGGTCATCGACCGGCCCGCCGCCATCGTCAAGGAATTGATGGAGAACAGCATCGACGCCAGGGCCGATCGGATCACCGTCCGTATCGAACAAGGCGGGAAGCGATTGATCAAGGTCAGCGACAACGGGATCGGGATGTCCCGTGACGATCTCCTTCTCTGTGTGGAGCGACATGCGACCAGCAAGTTGCGCAAAGCCGACGATCTGTCGCGGGTGAGTTCCCTCGGATTTCGGGGGGAGGCCCTTCCGAGTATGGCCGCGGTCTCCCGGCTCCAGATCACCTCGCTTCCCAAGGACGAGATGATCGGCCATCGCCTCCGGATCTCCGGAGGGAAGGTTTTGGATATATCGGAATCAGGCGCCCCTCCGGGCACGTCCGTGACGGTAGAGGACCTCTTTTTCAACATGCCGGCACGGCGAAAATTTCTGCGCACCCACAGAACGGAACAGACCCATATCATGGACGGTTTCATCCGTTCGGCCGTGCCGTTTTCAGACATTCATTTCAGCCTGGCCGACGGCACCAAGAAGATCCTCACCCTTTACCCGTCAAGCGACCCCCGTGAGCGGCTCTCCGGGTTAGTGGGACGGGAGGTGAGCCGAGCCATGGTAGACGGGGGAGTCCGGATGGAAGGGATCGAGATCACACTCTATGCCGCGCCTTCGGACTTCTCCAGAAATCGAGGGGACCGCATCTATGCGTATGTAAACAGAAGAAACATCCGGGATCGGCTGGTGACCCGGGCTATCATGGAGGGGTACGGTCAGCGTCTGATGAAGGGAAAATTCCCTCAGATCGTCCTGTTCATCGAGATGCCGCCCGGACAGGTGGATGTCAATGTCCACCCCACCAAACAGGAGGTCCGGTTCAGGGAGACGCAGAAGGTGTTTCAGGCCGTTGTTTCCGCCGTCCACCGGGCCTTTTCGCCTGTCCCGGGGACCCGTACGCCCGTCGGACCGGGGCCGCCATCCCCCGTATGGAAAGGAGAGCCGACGCCTAAAGAAGCCCCCCACCTTCCCTTCACCCGAGGCGTCTCCACACTCGGCGAGTCCCCGGGCCCTTATGCCCGTGACGCATCCGAGTGGCGGGTCGCCTTCGACGATTCCAAACCGGATGCAGGGCCATCCCTTCCTCCCGGCCACCAAATCATCGGACAGTTGGGGAACACCTACATCCTCTGCCAGATCGACGATGGTCTCTTGCTGATC
>JARRPY010000001.1:27420-30571 GCA_037382425.1 Deltaproteobacteria bacterium | reverse complement strand
GCGGTAAAACTGATGTATGGAGGTGGGTTGCGCATATCCGAGACGGTTCGTCTACGCGTGCAGGATATCGACTACAACATGAAGGCCATTACAGTCCGCTCAGGAAAAGGGGCCAAGGACCGCGTGACCACGTTTCCATCCTCAATAACACCGTTTTTAAAAAACCATTTGGCCAAGGTAAAAATGATCCACGAATCTGATCTTGAACAGAGCTACGGTGAAGTGTATATGCCCCATGCGCTGGCCCGCAAATATCCAAATGCGGCGCGTGAATGGGGATGGCAGTATGTATTTCCTGCCCGCAATATCTCGACGGATCCACGCTCCGGTGTGATCCTGGAAGTGGGACGCTGGTAAAAAAGTAAATAACTCAATTTGTTATTCTCAGCCACTTATGCTACGCCGCAGTATCCTCCTACTTAAAATCCCATAGTGGGCAGACTTATTTCGGTCACATTCTTCCTCATTTAAGCCCTAATCGATGCTGATTTTTATAATTCGAGGTTTTAAGGCCTTAGAAGGCCAGTAGTGGGGCAGAAGTGCCATCTCCCAACAGGACAATCAATCCCTGTCAGGAGTTTTGTAGGCAGTATTTGAGGGGATGTTTCATAAGAAGCTCAAAGGTGAAAGGTGAAAGCTGAAAGAAAGCACAGAAGCTGAGTACTTCGTCCCGGGCATGGGAGCTGAAAGCTCAAGGCTGAAAGCTGAAAGTTGGATTATCAATGAGGGCCTCAGTTTGCCATTCTTTCTGTCCGCAAAAGGAAACCGAAAGAGAACAACCTGCCCCTCATGGATCATGAAAATCTCTCCTTAATATCTTCAATGCCGTAGGGCGTCGGTTCCTCTTCTATCCCCCTCATTGCTGATTTGAGCGAAAATTCGGACCATTCAGAATCTTGGCTCGTTTTCTTTGCTTTAAGTCGTTCCACAAAGTCCAGAACCTCAGCCTGATCGGACTCGGGGATCGACTTAAGCTCACCAATTATTTTCTCGATGGTGTCCATTTTGCGCCTTCTAATCCATTTTATTTAAAGGCAATGTAGAACTAAGGGCTAGGCTAAAAGATGTTCTACCCGCCGCTTCGCGAATTCTTTTGATAATATCGCGTATATGCTGGGGTGTCAATGGGGGTTTTTGAGGGGTGAGAGATTCTGATTATGGACCGGGTTTTGACGGAAAGTACGGTGTCTTATTGATTAACCGCAGACGGATTCCTGCGAGAGTAAAACACACATATTCGACAGGATCTACAGGATGGACAGGATCATTTGTCTCCCGCGCTACGGGAGACAAATACTGTATTCGCTTCGCGAAATGAAACTGAGCAACTTCCAAATGCGCATTCCCGTGGGTTCAAGAATGTTCCCGAGAGCTCAAAGATGCTCAGGGCTAGGTCCAATGGCTGTTTGTATGGTTGCGTCCGGCAACCATACAAAAAAATCCGGTTAATCCTGTAAATCCTGTCCAAAAACATGGAAGACTCCGGCCCTTTTAGGGGACTTCCTCATACCACCCGTTCCACTGGTGGTGCTGATGCTTCTTGTGGATATGTTGCTGCCGACCTTGTATGCTGAGAGGCATAAGAACAACCATACGCATGAATGACCGAGAAAAACCATTCATGACTCTCTGCGAAGCCTGCAAACAATGGAGGGGCAAAATCGATGTCCGAGATTTGTCTGGCTAAGGAGTCCGAAATGTGTTATAAACCCTTTGGAGTTATGAATAACTAACAAGGATAAAAGACATATCATGACCGATACACAGGCAACAGAAACCATTGTCCAACGAGTTTTGGCCATTGCAAAACAGGTCGGGGTGATTCGTCCTCGGGATCTGGAAGCGCACGGCATTCCAGGCAGTTACCTTTCACGACTGGCGGGACGGGGGCTTCTGGAAAAAGTGGGACGTGGGCTTTACAGATCGCCCGATGCGGAAGTCACAGAGCACCATTCACTGGTCGAGGCGATAAAGGCCGCACCAAACGCCGTGGTTTGTCTGCTGTCGGCGCTTCGATTTCACGCCCTTACCACACAAGCACCGTTTCAGGTGTGGTTGGCACTCCCGGAAAGGGCCTGGAGGCCCAAGATTGAATCGCTGCCCATTCGCTTTGTCAAATTTTCAGCGGCTTCCTTTGAGGCAGGCATCGAAGAACACATGGTTGAAGGTGTGCAGATTCGCGTCTACAGTGCGGCCAAGACAGTTGCTGACTGTTTCAAATATCGCAACAAAATCGGGATCGACGTGGCCCTGGAGGCGATCCGGGAATGCTGGCAGAACCGGCAATGCAGTGCCGATGAACTCACGCACTATGGAAAGATCTGTAGGGTCTGGAATGTCATGCGCCCTTATATCGAGGCTATCCTGTGAGCCGTGCCAATCCCCGGAATATAGCCGAAAGCGTCCGCCAAAGGCTTCTAAACCTGGCCAGGAACAAGGGGCAAATATTCGATCTCATACTCAACCGGTACGCTATTGAGCGGCTGCTATACAGAATATCCATCTCTGAATTCAAAGACAGATTTCTCTTGAAAGGCGCCACCCTCTATTCCCTCTGGTACGATCAGCCGCTTCGTGCGACAAGGGATTTGGATCTATTGGGATACGGTTTGGGCGAGGTGGACATCCTCCTGGAGATATTTAGGAAAATTCTGAAGATGCGATCAGTGGATGACGGGATTCGCTTTGATCCGGATACATTGAGAAGCCGGGAGATTCGGTTGGCAGGGGAATATCATGGGGTGCGCCTGAATGTGGCAGCGAATCTCGCACAGGCAAGGATCGCTTTCCAGGTGGACATCGGCTTCGGCGATGTGGTTATGCCTGCACCGGAAACCGTTGTATATCCGACGCTTCTTGATTTCCCGGCGCCTGAACTCCGGGCCTATTCCAAATACTCTGTTGTGGCCGAAAAGTTTGAGTCTGTTGTAAAACTGGGGCTATCAAATACTCGAATGAAAGACTTTTTCGACCTGTGGGTGATGTGCAGGTTCATGACATTTGAAGGAGATATTTTGGCTGCGGCCCTTGCGGCCACCTTTGAAAGACGTCGGACACCCCTTCCGGTTAAGGCACCGCTCGCACTGACCGACAGTTTTGGGATGGAACCGATGAAACAAACCCAGTGGGCTGCCTTTCTTCAGAAGAATAG
>JARRPY010000001.1:0-27383 GCA_037382425.1 Deltaproteobacteria bacterium | reverse complement strand
CCTGAACCATTTCCTTATGCCCGCTGTAACTGCAGTGGCGAATGGGGAGCCATTTGAGTACCGTTGGCCCAAGAGTGGACCGTGGGTAAAGTCACAAGAAGGACGCAATTGAGGAATCCCGCAGGAAATGGTAGAAAATTTCCAAATGTAAAGATACCGGGGACACAACAAAAGATGGTGAGTGGGCACGAAGCATGGACAATTTTAGACATTCTTTAGGTTCACTCGATAACCATTTTTTCAATGAAAGAGGCATTGGTGCTTCTTGTTGATGTCCTGCTGCCGACCTTGTATGCTGAGGGGCATGAGAACCACCTTTACGCATGGATGACCGATAAAAACCATGCACGACCCGTCTTATAAGCGCACAATGGGGCGGTCAAGATCGGTGTGCGGCTTGAGGATGAAGCGGTATGAATGAACTCTGGATAAAAGACCCGGCGCGAATCGAAAGGGCGCGAATCGTTCTGGTGGTTGCCCTTTCCAAAAGATCCAAGGGCGAGCTGGTGGATGTGATCATGAGCTGGTTGGAGGACTCGGAGGTCCAGCGCTTTTGCGAGACATACCTGGAAGAGTCGGACCTGGCCTATATCGAAGAGAAGAAGGGCAGATAAAATGTCCGTTGGTTAATCCCGCTTGCAGCGCGACCCACGCCTTGACCTTGAAAATGACAGCGAGCGCATTCCCCGCTGCTTGCGGCGGGGTTAGCTCGCCCAGTTCCTCCTTCGGAGGGCCGCGAAGCGGCATTTAACCGGGGCGAGCGAACTTAAAATTGGCAAAAATTGTCCGCACTTTGTGCCGACAGCCCACCCTTTGGGTGGGTCCCTGGTTCCCTTACATTTGGGAGATCCCCTCCAGCTTGCTGCAGGGTTCTTCAATCCCGCTAAATGCGGGAAACATTTTTAAAAGGTTTCTTTCAGTCCTCCGGAAGCCAGCAATGGGCCCCGACCGCTTTGCACACCTTTAAGATGCCATTGACCGCATAATTCGTATCCTGCTGGGTGTTATTCCCCGAAGAGACCACCAGGATCTGGGCCACATCATCCTGGAGGCGTATCACCTTGAGGGTAATGGCCAGTCCGTTGTGGGTGAAGGAAAGGGTCCTGGTCGCCTCATCTCTGGATACCATCTGATTCTCGGGCTTCTCGCGGATAATTTTTTCGGCTGCCGTGAAAACCTTGTTCGCATCGGCTTCCAAGATTACCGAAGCGGTCTCGTGGCCGTGGACCTGATCGGTAATGTGAGAGATCAGCCCCAATGCCTTTCTGGCGAGAAAGACCGCCTGGGCCGGGGCAACCGACGGAAAAAGCAACAACACGATCAAACCGATCAGCATTCCTTTTGTCTTCACGAACATGTGCATATCCTCCTCATCCAACGATAAGTTTCATCAGCACTTGTGCTGATTTCCTTCCGGTTTGATCGCAATATAAAAGCAGAAACCGGGGTAGTCCAAATCACCATGAGGCCTGTGAAGGGGTAAACGGCATGAATAGACATTTACAGTACCGTCCACAGGGGACAGAAAAAGCCGTCACATGCCGTTAGGCGGTTAAGGTGTTCCTTTTTTGTGAACCGTCAGGTTCTCCGCGCTGGCGACCCACCCGCCGCCCATGGCCTTATAAATATTGACCAGCGCATTCAACAGTGCGGCCCGGTACTGGGCATAATTGAGTTCCGAGGGGAACAGTTGCTGCTCGGCCTGGAGCACCGTAACGTAAGGGGAATATCCCCCCTCGAACTGGAGCTTGGCCAGACGCACGTACTCGCTGTTGGCCTTGACGAGGCGCTTCTGTGCCTCGATCTGATTCATCAGGTTTTTTCGGGCCACCAGGGCGTTTTCCACGTCGGCAAAGGAATTCTGGACCGTCTGCTCATAATCGAGGAGCGCGGCCTTTCTCATGGCCTCCGCTTCCTTGACCTGGCCCTTAATGGCCCCGCCGGTGAAAATCGGGCCGGTGAAGGAACCGGCATAACTCCAGATGCGGGAGGGCCCCTGGAAAAGGTCGGAAAGGTCCGAACTGGCGAATCCAAACGCACCGGTCAAGGATATGGTCGGGAAGTACAGGGCTTTGGCCGCACCGATCCGGGCGTTTGCGGCGATGAGATTCTGCTCGGTCTGGCGAATATCCGGCCGGTTGACGAGGAGATCCGATGGAAGGCCCGCCGGTACGGGCGGAAGAGAGAGTTCATGAATCGTCTTTCCCCGATCCACGGGTCCCGGGTTGCGAGCCAGCAGAATGCAAATGGCGTTTTGCACCTGTGTGATCTGATTTTCAATCTGGGGAATCGCGGCGGCAGCGGTTTCGTACTGGGATCGGGCCTGTTCCACATTCATCTGGGATACCTGACCATACTTGAAACGGAGTTCGAAGAGCTTGACCGACTCGGCGTACGTGTCCAGGGTTTCCTTTGCCACCCGGAGTTGGTCGTCCAGACCGAGCAACTGGATGTAGCTGGTGGCGAGGGAAGAAACGAGGGTCAGAATCACGCCGCGCCGCGCTTCCTCAGATGCCAGGAGAGCGGCCTGGGCGGATTCGGAAAGCCGACGGATGCGACCCCACAGATCGAGTTCCCAGCTTGCACCGGCAAAGGTCTGATACGTATTCCGCGGATTCTTCAGAACCGAAGAAAAGGGAATGTCGTTGGTCTCACTGATGCGCTCCCGTCCGCCGGTCCCGCTGTACCCGACCTGGGGAAAGAGCGGTGCTCGCGCCTGAATGAATACGGCCGCGGCCTTTTCGATGTTGGCGGCGGCGATCTTGATGTCCCGGTTGTTGGCCAGGGCCTCGGTGATCAACCTGTCGAGCACCGGGTCCTTGAACTGTTCCCACCAGGCGATATTGGCGGTCTGCCGGGCGTCTTTTCCCTCGTATCTGAAGGTCGTAGGCACGTCGAGCCTTGGACGCTCGTAGTCGGGACCGACCGTACAACCGGTGAGGCAAACCAGCAGGCCCCATATCATGAGGACGCGCCTAACGACCCTTCCGTTACCCAAGGGAGCGTTCCTGTTGTGACTCTTAGGCGGCATCGGTTGTTGCCTTGGCCTCCTTTTTTTCTTTGGATCGCTCACTCAGCCGGTCGAAGAGGTAGAAGAGCAGCGGTACATAGAGCATGGCCAGTGTGGTCTCTCCGATCATGCCGCCGATGATGCCGGTCCCGATGGAATGACGGGCGTTGGCGCCCGCGCCCATGGCGATGGCCAGGGGAAGCGCGCCGAAGGCAAAGGCAAGAGAGGTCATGATGATGGGACGCAACCTCTGCTCGCCGGCCTCGATGGTGGCCTCCATGATCGACTTGCCCTGCTTTCGCAACTCCGTGGCAAAGGAGACCCTCAGAATGGCGTTCTTGGCGCCCAGGCCGATGAGCACCAGCAGGCCGATCTGGAAGTAAACGTCGTTCTCCAGGCCCCGCAGCCAGACCGCACTCAGGGCGCCCAGGACCCCGAAGGGGACCGCCATCATCACCGACCCGGGAAGGGTCCAGGATTCGTACTGTGCGGCAAGGACGAGGAAGACGATGATGAGGCCGAACACGAACGCCAACATGGAGGTCCCCCCGGATTGCTTTTCTTCGTAGGCGAGTCCGGACCATGCGTGGGTGTAGCCTGCAGGGAGCACTTCCCGGGCAACGGCTTCCATGGCCGAAAGGGCTTGGCCGGAGCTGTAGCCGGGGGCTGCGTTCCCGTTGATTTTCGCTGCCGGGAATCCATTGAAATGGGGGAGCAGATCCGGTCCGGTGACCCATCGGGTTTTCACCAGGGCGGAGAGCGGAATCATATCGCCCTGATTCGACCGGGTATAAAGCCTTCCCAGGTCGGCAGGCGCCTGACGGTGCGTGGGATCGGACTGGAGAATCACCCACCAGGTCCTGCTGAACTGGTTGTACTGACTCACGGTGAGAGACCCGAACTGGGCCTGAATGGCGTTGTACACATCGTTCACCGATACGCCCAAAAGATTGGCCTTTTCGCGGTCCACCTGGACGCTCAACTGTTGGGTGTTGGCCCTGAACGTGCTATTGAGACCGGTGAGTTCGGGCCGCTGGCGAGCCTTGGCGAGAAACTGCCGCAAAATATCCCCCAGTGCTGCGGGGTCGCCTCCTCCCATGTCCTGGATCCAGAATTCGAAACCACCGGTTGTGCCGATACCCGGAATGGCTGGTGGCGGCACGGGAATTACCAGACCGTTCTGAATGTCCTTCGCACCCTTGTAAAGGCCCATGAGCACGGCCCGTGCGTTTTCCGCCTTCGCCTTTTTAATGGAGGCATAGCGTTCTTCGAAGGGCTTGAGCGTCACAAAGAAGGTCCCCGCGTTGGTCTTGAACTGGCTGTCCAGCAGGCTGTACCCGGGGACCTGGGTGCGCGTATCCACGCCGGGGAGTTTTTCGAAAATGCGGTCCACCCGCTCGGAGACGGCCCGGGTTCGATTGAAACTGGCGCCGTCCGGCATGATGATCACCGCCATGACGTATCCCTGATCCTCGTTGGGCACGAAGCTCGTGGGGAGCACCTCGAAAAGATGGACGATGGCATAGACCAGCACCGCCAGAATCATGAAGGCGATCAGCATCCGTCTGATGACAAAGACCACGGCATGGCCGAAGGCACGGGTGATGGCGTCCACCTGACGGTTGAACCAGGCGAAAAACCCGCGGGTGGGCGGCGCGGTGTGTTTCAGCATCAGCCCGCACATGGCGGGTGTCAGCGTCAGGGCCACAAATCCAGAGACCGCAACGGAAATGACGATGGTAATGGCAAACTGTTTGTAGAGTTGGCCCGTGGTACCGGGCAGAAATGCCGCCGGGATAAAGACGGAAGCCATGACCAGCACGACGGCGATGAGCGAGGTGGATATCTCACCCATGGCGCGAACGGTCGCCTCTTTGGGGGCCAGGTGATGCATGGCCATGTTGCGCTCCACGTTTTCCACCACCACGATGGCGTCGTCCACCACCATGCCGATGGCCAGCACCAGCCCGAAGAGCGTGAGGAGGTTGATGGAGAAGCCCAAGGCCAGCATGCCGGTGAATGTGCTGACCAGGGCCACGACGATGGCCACCGAACAGATGATGGTGGTGCGAAAGCTCTGGAGGAAAAAATACACAACAAAGATCACGAGCAGGATCGCCTCGAACAGCGTGTGGACCACCTCCTTGATGGAGAGGCGGACGAAATCGTTCGTGTCCAGGGAGATCATGTAGTCGAGCCCGCTGGGAAAACGGGCCTTCATCTCCTCGAGAGTCTTCCGAACGGCCTTGGATACCTGAAGTCCGTTGGCCCCGGGCTGCTGGTAGACGGCGATGAGCGTGGCAGGCGTTCCGTTCAATTTGCTGTCGGTGACATATTGCCGGAGACCCACTTCGGCCCGAGCCACATCCCTTAACCGGACGATACTGCTGCCGTCTTCGTTTGCACGCAGGATGATATTTTCATATTGGGAGGGTTCTGTGAAGGGCCGCTGTGCCACCACCGGTACGGTCAACTGCACCGGTCCCGATGTGGGTTCCTGCCCGATCTGCCCTGCGCCGTACTGGGCATTCTGACTGGCGACCGCCTGCTGAATATCACTGGTGGTGATGCCCAACGATGCCATACGATCGGGGTTCATCCAAATCCGCATGGCCTGATCGGCGACCCCCAGAATCTGGGCTTGTCCGGCGCCCGGCACCCGTTTGACGGCATCGAGGACATACACATTGGCGTAATTGGCGATGTATTCGCTGCTGTAGCGCTCCTCCGGCGAAAAGATGCCGATCAGCATCATGATGGAGGAGGCCTTTTTCTGTACGGAGACCCCTTGCTGCACCACGGCCTCGGGCAATTGGGGAACGGCGAGGTTCACCCGGTTCTGGACCTGCACCTGTGCGATATCGGGATCGGTATTCAGCGTGAAATAGACGGTCAGGGTCATCTGGCCGGTGGAGGAACTGGTGGACGACATGTAGATCATGTTATCCACGCCGTTGATCTGGGCCTCGATGGGGGCGGCTACGGAATCGGCAACGGTCTGGGAATCGGCCCCCGGATACACGGCCGATACCGTCACCTGGACGGGGGTGATGGGCGGATACTGTTCCACCGGCAGGGCCGTCATGGCGACGAGACCTCCCAGGCAGATGAGAACCCCGATGACCGTGGCGAAGATGGGACGGTCGATGAAGAATTTGGAGAACACGGCTCGGGCCCCCTATCTGTCGGCCGCTGCCGTTTTCTGTTCGAAAGGGCGGGAGTCGGCTGTTTTTGATGTCTGCTCGGCGTCAAAAGGCTTGGTTACAACCGATGTGCCGGGCCTCAGCGTCAGACCGCCGTCCACCACCACCTGCTCACCGGCTTGCAGGCCCTCGAAGATGAACCAGTCGTCTCCGTGCCATTCGCCCACGGTAACGGGTCGTTGCTCCACTTTGTTATCCTTTCCCACGACCCAGACAAACTGGCCCTTTGATCCCTGCTGGACCGCCCGCTGAGGCAACAGGATGGCATCGGGTCGAATGGTTCCTAAAAGGCGCACCCGGACATACTGATTGGGGCGCAGTATCCCTTCGGGATTCTTCACACTGACCCGGATCAGGAACGTCCCCGTCTCCGGGCTATAGGAGGGTTCTGCAAAGGTCATTCGTCCCTTGTACGGAAAGACCGAGCCGTCCACCAGGACGATCTCCACCTGATATTCGTGGTTTTTAGGGGGCCGCAGCAGCCCCTTGGCGATCTGGCTTCTGTACTTCTGCATTTCATTTTCCGAGATGCTGAAGTTGACCCACATGGGGGAGAGCACCGCCACGGTGGTGAGGAGGCTGTTCTGGGGGTTGATATAGGTGCCGTCGGTCTGTCGAGCCGAACTGCTGATGCCGTTCACGGGAGAGCGAATGGTGGTGTAGGAAAGGTTCAATTGGGCTTGATCGACCTGGGCCTTGGCCTGCTCAACGGCCGCGGAAGCGGAAAGATAGCGACCTCTCGCATTGTCCAGGTCTTTTTGGGACAGCGCCTTCTGTTCAGCCAGCGGTTTGATACGGGCCAAATCGAGACGGGCGGTTTCGAGGGCGGCCTCCTGCCTGGCCAGGACCGCCTTCGCCTGATTCAGCTGAACCTTAAACGGTTTGGGGTCCATCTGAAAAAGGATCTTACCCGCCTTCACCATCGACCCTTCCGTATACATGCGCTTGTCTAAAAACCCGCTGACCCGCGCCTGAATATTGACCAGGTGGGAGCTCTGGGTCTGAGCCACATACTCGAAGACCACCGGCACATCCCTGCGGACGACCTCCATGACCCTGACGACCTGGGGTGACGGCGCGGGCGGTTCACTCTTGCCTTTGCACGCCGGCATGAGCAGGACGATTGCCGCCACAGATACACTCAGCCAAAGAACAGGCCTTAACCTGCCCGGGTTCCTGGATCTTCCATTCATTGGCGCGTTTACCTATTTTCAGGGATTTTAAAAATTTTTGCGGGGAGATGCTATCCGGCTTTTTTAAGGGTTGCAAGTTCATTTTCGCACCCTCCCGCATTTTTCTTTACGTCTTACCCCTAAAAAATGAGACGTAAAGATCCGGATTTTCAAATCCGAATTTTTCCCGAGTGGGCTGTGATGCCCGGAGGCGCCGTGCTCAACGGGCCAATCGAAAATAATCGACATGCGCACTTTGAGGCTAAATTCTTGATGTTATTTAAGAATCCTCTACTCCCGAACTGGCGGCACCACCTTGATATCTAATTTGATATCTCATTTGTTGCGTGACATGCCACAGACACTATGCAATGATACCAAATCCTGGTCTGGCGGCTTTAGCCTGGATGATTATGGTTCCATTCATACATCCTTAAACAAGTCCGGATTGATTTGTGAGCGGATCTTGGAACTGAAATAGACTCGAGAAAGGGTGGACCGACCCATAGGAACACCCTGGAGGATAAGAAAGGAGGATCCCAAGATGCAGGCACGCGCCCCCCTCATGATAGAGCATCGGCTCATTGAACGGATGCTTAGGGTTGTAGTCGGCTTATTGAGCAAGATTGAGTCGGAACACAAACTGGATCCCGTGCTCGTGGATACGGTGGTGGATTTCATTCGGGTATACGCGGATCAGACGCATCATGGAAAGGAAGAAGATATCCTTTTTCAGGAATTGAATCATAAATCGTTGACAGACGAAGACCGGCGGCTGATGGAAGACCTCATAGCGGAGCACGTGTTCGGTCGCGAGACGACCCGGGCGCTTGTCGAGGCCAACACCCGCTATCGGAGCGGCGATGAGAGCGCCCTAAGCGAGATTGCCGCAAAACTCAAGACCCTCACCGAGTTCTATCCCAAACATATCGAGAAAGAAGACAAGGTGTTCTTCCCTGCGTCGAGAAAATATTTTACCGAGGAAGAGGACCAGGCCATGCTGGGTGCGTTTTGGGAATTCGATCGGAACATGATTCACGAGAAGTATAAGTCGGTGGTGGGGGAGCTGGAAAAGTGACGGTGAATCCCGGGAATCCCCACTGACCTGACCCGCCACACGCATGAAGTCGTTTTCAATCAGAGATGCCTTGATGCTTTTAATTGACATCTTGATGCCAAACGTGTATGCTGGGATGCATGAGAACAACCGTACGCATAAATGACCGATTGCTCAATGAAGCCAAAAAGATGGCGTTATCATCCAATATGACCCTCTCCGGCCTGGTTGAGAACGCGCTCAGGGAGATGCTGTCTCGTCGCCAGAACCATACGGAAAAACCAAAAGTGGAGCTCATCACCTTCAAAGGGCGGGGCCTCAAGCACGGGGTTGATCTGGATGATACTGCCGCACTTCTCGAACTCATGGAAGAGGATTGATGGATGCTCCTCCTGGATGTGAACGTCTGGGTATATGCGCACAGGGAAGATATTCCCGGGCATCAAGAATATAAGAGGTTCGTTGAGACGGTTCTGGAAAGTGACAGTCCTTTTGCGCTGTCCACCCTTGTGATGAGTGGTTTTCTAAGAGTGGTGACCCATCCCAAGATCTTTGATCCACCAACACCGCTCGAAACGGCCCTCCTGTTTACCGAGTCGATTCTCGCCCATCCGGATGGGGTCATTGTGGCGCCGGGCAGCCATCATCGGCGGATCTTCATTGAACTGTGCCGTAAGGTGGGTGCCAGAGGGAACCTGAGTCCCGACGCCTATTTTGCGGCGCTTGCCATCGAATCCGGAAATACATGGGTAACCACGGACAGAGATTATAGCCGGTTTCCGGAACTCGATTGGAAGCACCCGCTCACCGATCTATAGGCCATCCACTCACCCGTCATGCCGGTCCCGCGCATCGATCCGGGATTCGCCCGAATGACAAGCTTCAGGTATTCAATTGCCGAAGTAATAAAATGCGACACACAAATAAGCGCGTCCTCCTGAGAGGACGCGCTTTTGTCAGGGTCAATCAAAATAGGTGAAACCGAAAGCCGCTCGGTTTTCAGTTCCCATATACGGCGGACGCCGCTTCCAGAGACCCGGGTTTGACCCGGACCCCCTGGCCCTTGAGGATGGTTTCCAGGGCGGCCAGGAACAGAAAGACGTTGCGCCGCCTGGAAGCATGGCCCATGAGCCCCACCCGCCACACCTTGCCGGCCAGGGCCCCGAGGCCTCCCCCGATTTCGATGTTGAATTCATTTAAAAGGGTCTTTCTCACCTTGAGGTCGTCGGCCCCGTCCGGAATCCGGACGGTGTTGAGCATGGGCAATCGTTCCCCTTCGGGCACCAGCATGGAGAGCCCCATGGCCTCCACACCGGCCACCAGGGCCTTGTGGTTTTGCTCATGCCGGGCAAACCGGGCATCCAGGCCTTCTTCGGCAATGAGCCTCAGGGCCTCCCTGAAGCCGTAGATCATGTTGACGGGCGCGGTGTGGTGGTACTTGCGGTCCTTGCCCCAGTAGTCGGATACCATGGTCATGTCCAGGTACCAGCTCACCACGGGCGTGCTGCGCTTGTTGAGTGCGGCCATGGCCGAATCGCTGAATGAGATGGGCGACAGCCCCGGCGGGCAGGAGATACACTTCTGCGTGCCGCTGTAGGCCGCATCGATGCCCATTTCATCCAAGGAGACGTTCATGCCGCCCAGGGAGGTGACCATGTCCACTAAAAAGAGCGCGCCCGATTCGTGCGCGATGGCGGCCAGATCGTCCAGGGGCTGGCACACCCCCGTGGAGGTCTCCGCGTGCACCACGGCGAGGACCTTGGGGCTTTTGCCTTTCACCGCGTCCCTCACTTTTTCCGGATCAATGGCCCGTCCCCACTCGCCGTCCACGCGAATCAATTTTCCGCCGATCCGCTGGACGATGTCGGCCATGCGGGTGCCGAAGACGCCCTTCACACAGACCACCACTTCATCCCCGGGCTCGATCAAATTCACGAAACAGGTTTCCATGCCGGCGCTGCCCGTGCCGGACACGGGGATGGTGAGCCCGTTCTGGGTCTTGAACAAATACCGGAGCAACTGCTGGGTTTCGTCCATGATGGAGAGGAATGCGGGATCCAAGTGGCCGATACACGGCGCGGCCATGGCCTGAAGCACCCGCGCGGGCACGTCGCTGGGACCCGGTCCCATGAGGACGCGAAAACCAGGATCAATATCTTTGAATTTGTTTACATCAAACGCCATAATACCCTCCTTGTTTCCATGGTTTTGTTATGTGTCATCCAGGCATGCGCCTGTCGTCGTTGCCGGTCGAAGCAAAGCGTAGATCCCGCGGGTGGCGGGATTGCTGGTTTCTACCTGACGCCTCGCGCCTTGCGCCGTATGCCTGACATTCAACCTTAATCAACCCGCGACATATCTGTCAATTTCTGTTTTCGGAATTCCGAGGCAGTACAGCAGATGGAGAATGTGATCGCCGGTCAACACCCCGTCCGTGGCAATATCCTCCTTCTTTGGCCTGAAGGCGATGGAGAGCCCGGCGTGCTTCATGAAGGGAGTCCGTTCGGACCCGTCTCCCACCGCCACGATCTGGTCCGTGCTGATCCCCTCCGAGTCCCGGATGAATTCCAAAATGTCTTCCTTGGTCTCATCGGTGATCACCGGTTCGAGCAACCGGCCGGTCATGTTTCCCGCGTCATCCACCTCCAGGGTGTTTGAAAAGGCATAGTCCACCCCGGCCTCCTGCAGAATCCCCCGCATGAAGCAGTCGAGGCCTGAGGAGAGGAGCGCGATCTTGAACCCCATGGACTTGAGGATGCGGATCAGCTCGGAGGCGCCCGGGTTCAGCTGGAGCGATTTGCTGAACCGGTCCAGTTCGGCCACCGGTATCCCCTCGAGCCTGGCCACATGGGCGACCAGGTTAGAAGGGGGGTCCGTTTCCTTTCCGCTGATGCCGTCCACAAACGCCTTGAGCGGAAGGTCGTGAAGCAGGGTGGTCTCCACATCGAACACCACCAGCTTTTTCATCCGGTTGTAGATGTGCTCGCTCTGGATGACCACGCCCTGATCCATGTCGTGACAGATGGATTTGAGGGCGGTTTTCATCTCTCTCTGGGCGTCTTGCCGGGAGGCCTTTCCGAAATCAATCATGGACCGGGTGTCGATGATCATTTCCATGGAAAAAAACTCGCCCCGCGCCACCATTTTGCAGGTCTCGATATTGATGCGGTGTTGGTGAAAAAATTCGGAAATGCGCGCGATGATCCCGGGCCGGTCGAGCCCCAAGACCGTGACCAGGTGGTTTTCCTTTTTCCCCGAATCGGCAAGGCCCTCTTCGGGGTGTGCGTGAAGCATCACCCGGAGATCGGTGTCCCTTTCAATGTCCCTCAAGCCGTCCATGATAGTCGCCTCGCCGAGTTCGGCCGATGAAAAATCGATGACCAGGGAGATGGAAAAGAGCCCCCGCCGCGCGTTTTCTTCCACATCGATGATGTTGCCGCCCAGGTCGAGGATCTTTTTGGTGATCGCCGACATGAGCCCCGGTTCATCGAGGCCGATGGCCGAGAGGGTGATGACGCGATTCGTTTCAGGCATTTATAATCCTTTCCCTAAAGTGAATTGGAAATGCTCTAAACACTGGGGTGCGTTAGGTCCCTTTATTGACAAACACAAAGAGTTCTTCTTCATAATACCGGCCGTCGATGATCTGTCCCGGCGGAAACCGCTTCAGCCCTTTTTGCTCCAGGAGGTGAAGGAATTTTTGATTGAGGCTGTCCAAGGGGACATCGCCCTTCAGCCAGTGAAGCGGCAGGTTCACGTTTAAGGGGCGCGCCGGGATGAGATGCCGGGTGGCTTTGGGCGCGAAGCATCGCTCGCATGCCACGGCCTCTTGTACCATCTCTTTTGAAATCTGGGGCGTCCAGAGGATCACGTCATCCGTTTCCATTCGGCCGGCGCACTCCCCGCTGAAGACCGACTGGCAGGGAATATACTCGGGCCGATCTCCTTTGGCGAGGAGCCGGCGCTGGAGTTGTTCCGTGATATGGTAGGCGCTCACGGCGTCATGGACCACCGCTTCGGGAAAGGAGACGCAGAAAAAGCACGCCTTGTGCTGGATGCCCAGATGGAGCCTGTTTTCCAAAAGTAATTTTTCCAGTTCCCGCCGGTCGGCTGCCGGTCGGGGGGTGCCGTTCAAATCCCCCAGCACCTGGTTGATGGTGTCCGTGCGGGGGATGTGGGGAATGGATCTGAACCAGTAGCGCAACTTGACCGCGGGATTGAAATAATCGATTTGACAGATGGGAATATACCTGAACCCCATTTTTTGAAGGACGAAGGCCCGATGGTGCCCGTCGATGACGGTGAGGCTCTGATCCACGATGACCGGGTTTTGCAGTCGGACCCAGTTTCTCAGCTGGTAGACCATCCGGCCGGCCTTTTCGGGGATGATCTCCTCGTGCTGCTTCAGGCCGGCCACGTGCGCGATGCTGAGGCGTAACTGCATATGGGTGGTCTCAATGGGAAACATCACATCAAACACGGATCATATCAATTTATGGAGGTCCTGGACTAGGGAATCGTATTCCGGACCGCTGAAACAGAACCCGAGTTCTGCATATTGTCGTCTGAGGTTTTTGACAGCCTCGGACACATCCACATCTTTCTGAATCACATCGCTCATGAGTAGGGCCAGTTCCCGGAATCCGCTTTCTTTCATGCCGAAGCGGGTCATTTCCGATACGCCCAATCTGAGCCCGCCCGAGGCGGTAAAGCCTTCTTCATCCGGGAGGGCCTGGAAATTACAGATGATGTGGTTGTGCTCCAGGCGTTGGGCGATCTCGGGGCCGTGTGCATAGCCCACCCGGACCACCACCTGATGGGTTTCCGTGAAATCCGCGTCCGGGTCTCCCGCCACTTCCAGGCCGCAGTCATTCAGGGCCCGGGCAAAGGCCTTGGCATTGGCCATGACCCGGGTCTGATAGGATTCCTTGAAATGATTCATTTCATAGGCGGCCATGAGAAGGCCCAGGAGCGTTCCCAGGTGGTGATTGGAAACGGTCCCCGGAAACGTCCTGAGCTGGAGGGCCTCCCACAGCTCGTACCGGGTGTCGGTTTCCTCGTAATCGGCCGCGGCCACGCCTCGCTGGGTCCCGAAAAAGGTCTTGTGGGTGGACCCGGTGATGAGATCGGCCCCCTCTTCAAAGGGATTCTGGAAATGGGGCCCCAAAAGCCCCAGCACGTGGGCCATGTCATAGAGAATGACGGCGGGGATGTCCTGATCGCTCAGAAACCGGTGGATCTCTCGGACGGGCTCCCGGTGAAGGGTCATGCTCTTTCCGAAGATGATGAGCTCGGGCCTAAACTGCTCGATGAGTTCCAGGGTGAAGGGGACATCGATCTTAAAGGGGTTGTCGGCCAGTACCGGAAAATTGACCACCGCCGACCGGTCGGTATGGGGATCCCGGGCCACGAAATCCTTGAGCGCCCCCATGGGTTGGGCGCTCAGGTGCCCGCCCTTGCCGATGGCATGGTTCATGACGCACCGCATCCGTCTCGGTTCCTTCTTGCGGTCGGCCCGGTTGAGGAAATCCACCATGGCCCCGAACACGGCCGTATTGGCGGCCTGACCGCTGATCAACCGGGGTTCCACCTGCCGGCACCCGAAAAAATCCCTCAGTTCGGCTTCCAGCATCTGTTCCACCCGGTAGATGAAATCGGTGCCCTGGTAATAAAAGATGTCCGCATCATAAAACGCTTCCACCTGCCGGTGCTCGGCATAGCGGAATGCGGGGTCCATGACCGACAAGAGGCGCGCCATGGGCGACAGGGTCATCTCCGAGGGGATCAGGTTGATGCACGTCTCCTGACGCCACCGGCTGTTTTGGACACTCTCCTCCAGGAGTGACTTGACCCGGTCCGGGGCACGGGTCGGCCGGGCCTCTCTTTTTTCAGCCGATACCTCGTAGACGATGGGTCGCGCAAAGGGCGGCGCCTCGGAGCGCAGGTGATAGGGCACCACCACGGCCTCTGTTCGCCTGCCCCGGATGTCCACCATGACGTGGTCATTCTCGAGGATGTCGCTGTTTAGGTAGGCGAGGCAGATGGAGCGCAGTTCGTGGGTGTCTATCTGGTGCGAATTAAGCCCTTCTCCTTGAACCGACCACATGGGCACGCGGGTGCCGCTGGTCACATATCCCGCGAGGGCGTCGTGTTTGAAGATCTCGGCCCCTTCCCGGGCGATGCCTTTCCCCAACAGGGCCAGGGGCCGGATCATGCGGGGCAGATCCGATAGGCGGGAGTAATCCCGGTCGATGATGCGTTTGTAGGCCTCGTGCTGTTTCTCCAGGGCCTCCCGGCCGTAAAATGCGCCTTTGAGGGGAGAGAAGCTCACGGCGAACCGGGCCAGGGGAGAGGCCCATATGGGAATCTCGCGCCCGTCCTTATCCACCCCCAGTTCATGGCCGTAGAGGGGGAGTCCGGCCTCGAGCCTTAGCGTGTCCCTGGCCCCGAGTCCCGCGGGCACGGCTCCTCTGGAGTGGAGCAGATCCCATAGCCTGGGCCCGTGGTCCTTTGCGACAAAGAGTTCGAACCCCACGGGCTCTCCGGTATACCCGGTTCGGGCCACCTCCACGGGCATGCCGGATATCTCCACACTGCTGACCGCGTTTCGGATGGGTTCGGGCAGGGGACCGGAGGACACGATCCGTTTCATGATGGTTCGGGCCATGGGGCCCTGGAGGGCCAACATGACGCTTTCATCCGTCCGGTCCGTCATCTCCACTTCGTCAAAATCGTCCAGAAATCCCCGGAGATGGTCCCAGTCCTTGGCTGCGTTGGCCGCGTTGACCACCAGGAGATAGGCGTGTTCATCGAAGCGGTAGAGATAGGCGTCATCCACGGCCCCGCCGGTCTCGGTCTGGATGTGGGTATACTGGGCCCCCCGGGTCCGGATATCCAGGGCCTCTGCGTTGTTGGTGAGCGCGTGTTGCAGAAACTCCAGCGCCCCGAGGCCTTGGATAATGAACCGCCCCATGTGGGAGACATCGAAGAGCCCGGCCGTGTGACGGGTGGCCAGGTGCTCCTGAACAATGCCGGTGGGATACGATATGGGCATTTCCCATCCGGCGAATGCGGCCGTCTGGGCCCCCAGCGCCTCGTGCGTTTCAAATAGGGCCGTGTGTTTGAGTGGGGTCATATAGCGTGTCCTCTTTTTCAAGGGTTCAGGTGTCGGTTTTAGGTTTCAGGTTTCAGGTGTCAGGAAAAATATGGCCAAGGGAATGGGTATCACGACACTGAACACCGAAACCAAAAATTGAATCCGTGGTTATCCGTACAGGCCCATGCCTTCCGCCTTCAGGGAGATTTCCATGGAGATCTCCGAGAGGGTGGGGTGAGGGTGCAGGGTCTTTGCAATCTGCTCCACCCTCACACCGGCGGTCATGGCCAGGGTCCATTCGGAGATCAGTTCGGTCACATGGGGGCCGATCATGTGCACGCCCAGGATGTGACGATTCTCGCGATTCACCACCAATTTGGCCTCGCCGCCGATATGGCCGATGACGTGGGCCTTGCCCACATGTCTGAAAAGGACGCTGTACACGTCGATGTCATACCCGTTTTCCCGAGCCTCCCTTTCAGTGAGTCCGACGTCGGCGACCTCGGGCGTGGTGTAGACCGCCCCGGGGACGGCATGGTAGGACATGGTCCGATCCGCCCCGGCGGCGTTTCGGCCGGCCACCAGGCCTTCGGCCGTGGCCGCGTGGGCCAGCATCCATTGGGAAGGCCCCAGGGCATCGCCGATGGCATAGACGTCGGGTGCCGCTGTTCGCATTCGGTCGTCCACTGGGATGCCGCCGGTCTCATCCGTCTTGATCCCCACCTTGTCCAATCCCAGCCCGGCTGTTTTGGGCCTCCGGCCGATACAGACCAGTACCTTTTCCGTCTCAATTTCCAGGGATTCGGGTGTCCCATGGGTCGAAACCACGGCGGCCATGCCTCCGTCCGGCCCCTTTTTCACCCGTTCGAGTCGGCTTCGGAGCAGGAACTTGAGCTTTCGCTTTTTCATCTCCCGCTGAAATACCCGTGAGATGTCTTCATCCACAGAGGGGAGGGGGAGGAGCCGGTCGAGGGCCTCCACCAGGGTGATGTCCACGCCGAAGGACGCGAAGATACCGCCCAGTTCGCATCCGATGATCCCGCCCCCCACGATCACCATTGAAGCCGGAAGGGTCTCAAGGCCCAATGCGTCATTGCTGGAAAGGATGGTCTCACCGTCAAAAGGGAGGGACGGGATCTCCAAAGGGATGGAGCCGGGGGCCAGGATCAGCCGGTCCCACAGCACCTTGCGTTCAGTCCCTTCCGGGTCTCTCACCACGGCAGATCCCGGCCCAACAATGCGGCCGGTGCCCTTCAAGAGTTCGATCTTTTCCTGCTTGAGCCGGCCGGTCATGCCTCTGAGTTGATGGGAGATGACCTGCTTTTTTCGTTCCATGAGCAATGCCATCTCCAAGCGGCATTCGCCGTTTAGATGGAGGGCGAACTCGGCGGCCCGTCTCATATCGTCAATCACCTCTGCGGTTCGCTTCATGACCTTGGATGGGATGCACCCCCGGTGAAGACAGGTCCCCCCGACCTGATCCTGTTCGATGATCGTCACCGAGGCCCCGGATTGGGCTGCCGCCATGGCGGCGGCATATCCCCCCGGTCCGCCTCCGATGACGGTGACGCGTTTGGGCATAATGGATCGACCTCCCTCCCTATGCGTGATGTGGTTCATAATATTTATCATTGAAATTTTGTATTTGCAAGAAAATAATGGTATGATTTGATTGAAACATAAAAATTAAAAAAATAATTTGACAAAATCATCAATATGGGATAATTTAACTGTCGATATTGGATGCAAGAAACCGAGACGGATACCGGATGAAGATTGACAAGACCACCATCGCGATCATGAGGCACCTTCGGGAGGGGCGAAAATCGTTTAAAAGAATCGCTCAAGCCCTTAATTTATCTGAAAATACAGTCCGATCTCGCGTGAGAAAGCTGGAGGAAGAGGGGATCTTTGCCGTCACGGGTGTGGTGAACCCGGATGCCTTGCCCCGGCATCGACTGGTGATGGTGGGGGTTAAACTCAAGACCATGGATCTGGTCAACAAGGGGGAAGAGTTCAGCCGGCTTAGAGGGGTGGTGGGGGTGAATGTGGTCACGGGCCGCTATGATCTCATCCTGATGGTTTTCCTAAAGGAGGGGTATGAACTCCTCGAGTTTTACACCGAGGAGGTGGCGCAGTTGACGGATGTGCAGTCCGTGGAGACCTTTGTGGTGTACAAGAGTTATAACCTTATGGTGCCCTATGTATTGTAGAGATAAAAGGTGTTGGGCGTCAGGCGTAAGGGGTTTATGAACGTGCACGAAAATCGACAATCGAAAATCAACAATCCCAAAAGGAGCGTGTGTCATGAAGGCGATTGAGGAACTGACATTACCGGATGATGTGCGATATACCGAAGACCATGAGTGGGCCGTGCAGGAGGGGGACCAAATCGCGGTGGGCCTCACCGATTACGCCCAGGATCAGCTCGGGGATATTGTGTTTGTGGAACTCCCGGGCGTGGGCGAATCCTTCGAGAAAGGGGCGGTGTTCGGGACCGTTGAGTCGGTCAAGGCGGTGGCGGAGCTTTTTTCACCCACACAGGGCCGTATCGTGGAGATCAATACCTCGCTGGAGGATGCGCCTGAACTGGCGAATACGAGCCCCTACGAAAAGGGATGGCTTGTGCGTATGGCACCGTCCGGCGAAGCGGATGTGGACACACTCATGGATAAAGCGGCCTACCTAAAATTCCTCGAGGGGTTGGCATAAGATGCGCTATCTGCCGCATACCCCTGAGGATATCGCCGCCATGCTCAAGACCGTGGGAGCGGAAAGCCTGGAGGATCTCTTTGTTTCCATTCCCGAGACGTGCCGGCCCACCCGGAAGCCCGACATCCCGGATCCGCTCACGGAATGGGAATTGATGGAACACCTCACCCGGCTCTCCGGGGACACGAAGGGTGGGCGGTCCGAAGGGGTCTACCTGGGTGCGGGCCGGTATGCGCATTATATCCCTGCGTCCATCGGCGCGCTCATCGGGCGTTCTGAATTCACCACGGCCTATACCCCGTATCAGCCCGAGGTCAGCCAGGGGACCCTCCAGGGGATCTACGAATACCAGACCCTCATGGCCGAGTTCATGGGGTTGGAGGTGTCCAACGCCTCTTTGTATGACGGGGCATCGGCCCTGGCCGAGGCCCTTCTCATGGCCGTCCGGGTGACGCGTAAAAACCGCGTGGCCCTATCGCCTTTGATTCATCCCCTTTACCGGCGTGTGGTGGAGACCTATCTGGTGCCGGCCGGTATTGAGATCATCGCGCTTTCTCAGCATGAAAACGGCAGAACGGATGTCTCCATGGCGGCGGAATCAGAAGACCTGGCCGCCGTCGCCGTTCAGTCGCCCAACTTTTTGGGGTGCATCGAAGATCTGGGGCCTTTCGGAGAAATGGCCCGGGACAAAGAGGCCCTTTTTGTGACCTGTTTTACGGAACCGCTGGCTTACGGGATTTTAAAAACACCCGGGAGTCAGGGTGCCCACATCGCCTGCGGCGAGGGGCAGAGCCTGGGCATTCCCATGGCGTTCGGGGGGCCGGGGCTGGGCATATTCACCACCCAAAAGGCGTATATGCGGCAGATGCCCGGCCGCGTGGTGGGGAAAACCTCCGACACGGAAGGAAAGCGGGGGTTCGTTTTGACTCTGGCCACGAGAGAGCAGCACATCCGGCGGGAGAAGGCCACATCCAATATCTGCACCAACAGCAGCCTCTGCGCCCTGACCGCAGCCATGTACATGGCCGCCCTGGGCGGAAGCGGCATCCGGGAGTTGGCCCGGCTGAATCATGACAAGGCCGCCTATCTCCGGGCGGGGCTGGAAGCGGCCGGATGCACCTGTCCCTACGGGGCGCCCTTTTTCAATGAGTTCGTGGTGGCGTTCCCACATAGCAAAAGGGGCGAGGGAAACATATACGAGCGCCTGCTTGAAAAGGACATCGTGGCCGGTCTCCCTTTGGCATCTTACGATCCCGGATGGGAGGGAATGTATCTGTTGTGCGTGACCGAGACCAAATCCAAGGCGGACCTGGACCGGCTGATCGACGCGCTATCAAAGATGGCAAAGGAAGGATGAGCATGGATGCATCGAAGACCGGCATGATTCATGACGAGCCGTTGTTGTGGGAAAAGGGCCGAAAGGGCCGATCCGCCTTTTCCATGCCCGTACGGGATGTGGACCGGGTGCCCCTCGACCCCGAGCTTCAGGGGGACGGCCCTGATCTTCCCGAGCTGAGCGAGGTGGATCTGGTTCGCCATTATACCCGCCTTTCCCAGTGGAACCTCGGCATTGACGCCGGCATGTATCCCCTGGGATCCTGTACCATGAAGTACAATCCCAAGATCAATGACCGATGTGCCGAGCTTGCGGGGTTTTCCTCGGCCCATCCGCTCCTGCCCGAAGCGCTTTCCCAAGGGACACTGGAACTCATGTTCAGATTGGCCCGATGCTTAAAAGAGATCACCGGCATGGATGCAATATCCCTCCAGCCGGCGGCCGGGGCCCAGGGCGAGTTAACGGGTATGCTCATGATCCGGGCCTATCACCGGGCCAGAGGCCAAAACCGCCGGACCATCATCGTACCGGACACGGCCCACGGGACCAATCCCGCCAGTGCGGCGCTTTGCGGGTTGAGGCCGGTGGGCGTGACGTCCAATGACCAAGGCATCCTCACGCCCGAGGCCGTGGCCGGGGTGTTGGATGAGGACACGGCCGGTATCATGGTCACCAACCCGAACACCCTGGGATTTTTTGAAGAACATATCCGGGAGATTTCCGAGATGGTGCATGCCAAGGGCGGGCTGGTCTATTGCGACGGGGCCAACCTCAATGCGGTCATGGGAATGGTGGACATGGGCAGAAGCGGGGTGGATGTGCTTCACCTCAATCTGCACAAGACCTTTTCCACACCCCACGGGGGAGGCGGTCCCGGTGCGGGTCCGGTGTGCGTCGGCCCATCCCTCGAACCCTTCCTGCCGGTCCCCCGGATTGTAAGGGCCCAAGACGGCTTTCGGCTGTCCGAGGATTTCCCCCAATCCGTAGGCCGGGTGCACACCTTTTACGGCAACGTGGGGGTGATGATTCGGGCCTACGCCTATATCCTGAGCATGGGGGCGCGAGGGTTGAGGCAGGCCAGCCGGCTGGCCGTGTTGAATGCCAATTACATCAAGGAGCGGCTGAAGGCGGATTTTCATCTCCCCTATGACAGGGGGTGCATGCATGAGTGCGTGTTTTCGGATCAGTACCAAAGGGCCCATAAGGTCACCACCATGGATATGGCCAAACG
The DNA here is from genome assembly GCA_037382425.1 of Deltaproteobacteria bacterium. Taxonomy (GTDB): domain Bacteria; phylum Desulfobacterota; class DSM-4660; order Desulfatiglandales; family Desulfatiglandaceae; genus JAIPDZ01. The sequence goes on along the minus strand of JARRPY010000001.1, from coordinate 6,566 downwards.
CCTCATGGATTACGGATTCCATCCCCCCACCATCTATTTCCCCCTGGTGGTGAACGGGGCCATCATGGTCGAACCCACCGAAACGGAATCCAGGGAAGAGATCGACCGCTTTATTGCGGCCTGCCAGGCCATTGCGGAAGAGGCGAAAACCGATCCCGAACATGTCCGCCAGGCCCCCCATCGATTGAAATACCGGCGGATGGACGAAACCCTGGCCGCCAGACGGCCGTGTTTAACAGGATGACCGGGTAGCGTCCTTTTTTGCATCCAGAGAAGGCAATGGAAATGACCTCATCCGACGCCCACAACCCTTCGGCAAAACGGCCCGATCACGGATGGCTTGTGGTGGATATTCCCCTGATGGATTACGAGGCGGCACTGGACCTGCAACACCGCATCGTCCATGCCAAGCATGGGGGCCTTTTGCCCCACGAGGTCATTTTGGTGTTGGCGCATCCCCCGGTCTTTACCTTCGGCCGTCGGGGTGGTGAGGAACATCTCCTCGTTGATGCGTCATTTCTGAAGAAAAAGGGAATTGGAACCCATCGCGTGGAGCGGGGCGGGTATGTGACCTATCACGGGCCGGGCCAGGTGGTGATGTATCCCATCGTGGATCTCAACCGGTCGGGCTGGCGGGTGGGGGATTTTGTGTCCTCCCTTGAAGAAGTGGGCATCCGGCTGGCCGCGGATTGGGGCATCGAAGCCGGGCGCAACCCGCTGAACCGGGGCGTATGGGTCGCAAACCGCAAGCTTGCGTACATCGGGATCGCGGTGCGGCACTGGATCACCTTTCACGGCATGGCCGTCAATGTGGATTTGTCGCTTGAGCCCTTTGGGTGGATGAACCCCTGTGGGCTCGAGGGGGTCCGGGCCACATCCCTGGCCGAGGCATCGGGGATGAGGGTGTCCACACGGGAGGCCAGGAAGCGAATCGTGAATCACCTCAAGACCCAACTGGGCATCACGCCCGTGGAAGCCACACGCTCCGAACTGGAGTCGATGATGGGTGCTACCGCTTAGATTTTTTCCAGCACGGTGTATGCCAGGTGGAGCAGCTTTTTCCCGCCGCTCTTGAAGAACACCTCCACCTTGTCGTCTGAAACCATCCTCGACACCACACCCATGCCGAATGCGGGATGTTTGACCTGGTCGCCCTGGGTGTAGGGCCTGTCGGATTCTTCTTTTTGAAAATTACGGGTCACCCACTGACTGTTCCTCCGCATTTTCGGCCGGGGCGCAAAGGTCGAGGCCGTCGATTCATGAAAGAAAAAATCCCTGGGGATGGTGGCGATAAAGGAGGAGAGCCCCGGCCCCCGGCCGGGGTAGGCCGACCACATGGGGACCGATTCCTGGCCCGGATAGGAAAAGACCAGGCGGTCTTTGGCCCGGGTGGCCGCCACATACATGAGGCGGCGTTCCTCTTCCAGTGCCGTTTCGTCGTTCAGGGCCCTTGAGGGCGGAAACCGGCCCTCCATGGCCCATATGACGAATACCTCCGACCATTCCAGTCCCTTTGCCGAATGGACGGTGGACAAGGTGAGCTTCTCTCCGCCCGCGTCTTCGATATCCGCGGCGCTGGTGGGCGGATCCAGGACCAGATCATCCAGGAAGGCCCGGATCTTTTTGTAGCGGTCGGCCATCGAGATGAGCTGCTCAAGCTCCTTCTGACGCCTCGGATAATCGTCGAATCGATCCTTGACTATGGGCGCGTAATAGGCGAGGACCGCCTCCACCCCGGTCTTCGGGGTGATCCCTTTTTTCATGAGGGTGGCCATGAGGGCGCCCAAGGGCTTGAGACCCTTGTCGTTTTTTCCGGCCCCCGGCCATTGGGCGATGTCTTTGGGCGGGATTCCGTTCTCACGCATCCACTGAACCATCTTCCGGCTCTTGCCCGTGCCGATATTCCTGAGCAGCCTGAGGATGCGCAGCCAGCTCACCGCCTCATTGGGGTTGACGATCACGCGCATGTGGGCCAGGAAGTCCTTGATGTGAGCCGATTCCAGAAACTTGAACCCGCCGTATTTGACATACGGAATCCCCTGGCGGGTCAGTTCGGCCTCCAGTTCGAAAGAGTGGTAGGCGGCCCGGAACAGGACGGCGAAATCCGTGAGGGATTGCCCCCGCTCCATGGCTTCCCGAATGAAGCGGGCAATGAAGAGGGCCTGCTCATGGGCGGTTTGGGTATCGACAACGGACGGTGTCTGTCCGCCTTCCCGTTCGGTAAACAGACACTTGGTATATTTCTCCTGGGCCTGTTCCATCAAGGCGTTGGTCAGGGAGAGGATCGGCTGGGTGGAGCGGTAGTTTTGTTCCAGTTTGATGACCGTGCAGCCGGGAAACCGCTCCGGAAAGTCGAGCATGTTGCGGTAATCCGCCCCCCTGAAGGAATAAATGGACTGGGAATCATCGCCCACCACCATGACATTTTTATGCTCACTCCCCAGCCACTGAACCGTCTCCGCCTGGATGGCATTGGTGTCCTGGTACTCATCCACCATGATGTATTGATACGTCCGGCTCAGTTCCTGACGGACGGAGACGTTTTCCTTGAGGAGCGTTTTTAGGTGAATGATGAGATCGTCATAATCCATCAAATTGTGGGCCTTCTTGTACTCCCTGTATAGCCTTTCCAGGGTGGCGATCTGGGAAAAGACATCCATGAAGTGGCCGTACTCCTCACTCATGAACTGCTCCATGGGCTGCTGCAGGTTGGCCGCTTTGCTCAGGATGTTGGCCAGGGTCCCGCGCTTGGGGAATCTCACCGCTCCGCCCTTCTCCATATTGAGTTCCGGTATCAATACGCGAAGGGTTTCTTCCATGTCTGCGCGATCCAGGATGGTGAAAGAGGGGGAGTATCCCAGTTCCCGGGCGTGGGTTCTCAAAACCTGGTAGGCCAGCGAATGAAATGTCCCTCCGGAAACGAACCGGCATCGGGCATCTGCGAGGGCGGCGGCCCGGTCCAGCATCTCCTGGGCGGCCTTCCTGGTGAAGGTCAAAAGGAGAATCGATTCGGGCGAAACCCCTGATTCCACCAGCCGGGCCACACGATAGGTCAATGTCCGGGTCTTGCCGCTCCCGGCCCCGGCAATGACCAGGACCGGACCTTCCAGGGTGGTGACCGCTTCAAGCTGGGCGCGATTTAAGACGGAGTGGTAATCAATGTTTTTTGCCAAAACAACTTTTCCCTCATATGCCGGCCGGGAGGTCCCTTGCACGGATAGTGATTATCGGTAGTAAGACAGCGTGATAAATAAAATGAATCCGAGAAAAAGGCATGCGCCTTCGAGACGACTGATGCGGTACCGGGTCCAGCAGAACAAATAGAGCACAACCGAGAGCAGGATCATGGCGGCAAACTTGATCTGCAAAGCGCCGGCGTCCACGGCCATGGGATTGAACAGGCCGACGCTCCCCATGACCATGCAGATATTGAATATGTTACTCCCCACCACGTTTCCGATGGAGATATCATGTTCTCCCTTGGCGCCGGCCACCACGGATGTGGCCAGTTCCGGCAAAGATGTGCCCACCGCCACGATGGACAACCCGATAAAGATTTCACTCAGCCCCAGGCGTTGGGCAATGAATATGGCCGAGTTGACGATCAGGTTGGCGCCTGCCATGAGTCCTGCGAGCCCCACCAGTATCAGACAGATCTGCCATGCAATGACTCTTGATGTCCGTTGGGGCGTGACGTCCGGTGTCACGTGGTTTCTGTTTCGCGCCGTGGCGATACTCATGATAAGAAAGGCGGCCAGCAAACCCAACAGGACGATCCCGTCCAAGCGACCGATTTGTCCATCCAGGCAGATCCCCCAGAAGAGGAGGGACACCCCGAGCATGAAAGGGAGTTCACGACGGATCAGCCCCCGGTCCACCACTTGAGGCTTCACCAGGGCGCTGGCGCCCAGGACGAGACCCATATTGGCCACGTTGCTCCCCAGGATGTTGCCCAGGGAAACCCCGCTCGAGCCCCTGACGGACGCGATGAGGCTGACCAGAAGTTCGGGAGCGGACGTGGCAAAGGCCACGACGGTGACCCCGATGATGACCGGACGAATGGAAAAGGAAAGGGCCAGTGCGGATGACCCCCGGACCATCCATTCAGACCCCATGTAGAGCAGGGCGATGCCGCCCAAAAGAAGGATGGTTTGGAAGATCATACCTGTCCGGCCCAGTGCTGGGTGAAGAAGAGGACCAATGGGACCAGGGCGAAGAGCACCAGAATAAACAGGATCAGCACGGGGAGGATAAACGCCATGATGACCCTGAAGTAAGATACCCCGTGGATTTCTCTCAGACCGATGACCTGAATGATGAACTGCCATATGCCCGCGATCCATCCGCCCAGCAGGGGTACGGCACTCAGGCCCTGGGCGGCCTGTGAATAGGCGATGACCCTAAAGGTGGCCTCAAATCCGTTTTTGTCGCCCCGGACCATGAGGAGACAGAGATGGAGCACCGCACTGTAGACAAACATGGCCACGAGCACGCCGACCGGCACCAGCACCATGAGGAACAGGAAGGTAAACCCGATGGTCAATTGACCAAAGAGAGGCTCCTCCATGAAGGAAATACCGCCGGACATCATCACCGTGGGCCAGAACAGGCCCAGCATGTTTCCCACGGCGCCGATCAAGAGACCGAAGGCCAAAGATTCCCCGATTCCGCCCTTGGGATTGAGTGTTTTAAAGAACTGGGCGGGTGAGAAGAGGACCTGGATGAAGGTGGAAAAAATGCCTTTAAAAAAGCCCCGTTCCGTGCGGTTTTCCCAGGGCGATTCCGTGTATGTATCCCCGGCGTCGTCATTGGGGTCTTTTCCGCGGAACGCCTCACGATCGGGACCAAACAGGGTCGGATCGACCATGCCCCTGGTGTCGGTACCGAACTCGAATTTTTGCCCGCAGCGAGGGCATATGGCCCGTTTGGCGCCCGGGGGGATATCCCCTTCAGGCATTTCTTTGGAGAAGCTGCAATATGGGCACACAAGGGTGACGGGCATCAATGCTTTCCTTTTTGGTCGTTTTTAATGCGACTCAGAGATTTCCTTTCAGACCATCGCTTGAGTCGCCCCACAAGACCGGTGGCCGGGGTCCTCTCGAGGATCTCGGTTCTGAGTTCCACGCCCTTTTCGGTATTCAAGGCCGCCTTTAGGCAATCGGTCTTATGGGGGCATTCAAAACAGGTGGGAACCACCTCTCGCAAGCCTTCGGAACCCATGGGAAACACCTCGTCCAGGATGCCGAAACAGGTTTTTTTGGGGGTGTTTGTCATGGGTTTTTGTCTCTACCTTCAGGTTTTACTGGTCGCGGGACCTTATAAGGGCCGTCGTGGCGTATCCCTGATTTACGGCCCCACCGGGCACGACCCATTTGCCAGGGGGATCATACACGATTCACCAACGGGAATAAACCCCCTTTGACAAAAAACGGCTGCCGCGGGAACGGCGGATCCACGCCTTTGGCCGTGCGCAGGGTGAAGAGACAATTCCGTTGACAAAATAGGGCCTGCTTTCTACCATCGCGGCCATGGAACGGGAAAACCGGGTATATATCATCAGACACGGTCAGGTGGAGGGATATCAGGAGTTTCCGATTTACGGCCATACGGACGTGGACCTCACCGACGTGGGAATGGTGCAGATGAAGCAGATGGCCGAACGTCTCCGCCTGGCCCGGGTGAGGGCCATCTATTCCAGTGATCTGAAGCGTGCCGCCGTCGGCGCCCAACTCATTGCCGCGCACCACGATGTGCCGTTATATACCCTGCCCGAACTCCGTGAGATGGCCTTCGGGGATTGGGAGACCCTTACGCTTTCGGATATCAGACATCGATTCCCCGATGCGCTCTCTAGACGACAGGCCGACCCGGTAAATTTCAAGGTCCCCGGAGGGGGTGAATCCGTTGCCGAACTGGCGCAGCGCGTCGGGGATGCCTTTGACCGGATACGAGAAACGGAAGCGGGAAAAGAGGTGGTCATCGTGGCTCACGGGGCCGTGAACCGGGTCATCCTCTGTCGGGCCATGGGCCTGGATCTCTCCCGAATGTTCAATCTTCAACAAGATTACGGCTGCCTCAATATCATCGACTACTATTCGGACAGGACCCTGCTGCGACTCCTGAACGGGTGACCGGCGACCCTTTTTCTCAAGGCCGGTGTCCACTGGTTTCCGTGGTCAATGGGCTCCGACTTAGGGCTCGTGCAAAAATAAATTCGCAGAATTGACGCTCAGATTTGAGTCAGATCGGGTCGTCGCGATTGAGTGGAGCCATAGGAATAGTGCACTATTTCGAGGACTACACGATTGAGCGGCGGCCCAAGATGGCCCGAAGCTGAGATGGGAAAATGTGAAGTTACTTTTGCGCGAGCCCTTAATCCTTGACATCCAAGCCCGCAGTCTCTAACCTGCTAAAAATAAATAGAAAGCATATGTCCGGTTAGGAGATTTCCCTTTCACTTCGATATCGGGGACATCCCTCCAATTGAAGCGTCCTCGGTCTACTATCAAATGGAAGGGATCCCTGGTGTCCGAATTATCCGACAACATCAGGCAAGCGCATCATGG